>NZ_JAOTGF010000007.1:0-100168 GCF_044427305.1 Streptococcus sp. 2021WUSS109 | reverse complement strand
TGGCTAAGAAATTAGTCCAAGATAGTAGAAGCAGAAAGAAAAACACAGACAGTTCGGCTGAATTTCATCAGAATCAGCTTGAATCTATCTGTGTTTTTTATTTACTGGCTAGTTTTTGCCCAGTCTCTTTTTGTTCTATTGTTGCAAACGTTTTCGTTGTGGGGTATAATATAAAAAATGCTGTCTAAAGATTAGGAGAAAGACATGAAAAGTTACAAAAACTATATCTTCGATTTTTATGGTACATTGGTTGATATTCGTACAGATGAGAATAAACTAGAGGTCTGGAATCAGCTAACACAGATTTACAATGCTTTTGGTTGTTCCTATCGGCCGCGCCAGTTGAAAAATGCCTATCATCGTTTTGTAGAAGAGGCGGAGAGATCTCTCGCGGAAACAGTGAGTTATCAGTATGTCGAAATTGATTTAGAAACAATCTTCATTCGTCTATTAATGGATGCACCAAATGAAAACCAAAGTACCAATAAGCCGACTGATTTAGAGACTTTTGGGCAAGTAGTAGCCACGATTTTCCGCGTGCTTTCACGTGAAAAGTTAGAGGCTTATGAAAATACCCTAACTAGTCTACAGACATTAAAAGATAGAGAAGCGCGATTATTTATTCTCTCCAATGCTCAACGAATTTTTACTCAGGCAGAAATTGAACAGACAGGTTGTGCTGATTTGATGGAAAAAATTTATATCTCTTCTGACTTTAAGATGAAGAAGCCTGAACCGGCATTTCTTCAACTGGTTTTAGAGGAAAATAATCTTGATGTTGAGGAAACGGTTATGGTTGGTAATGATTTGACATCCGATATAGCTATTGCTCATGAATTGGGAATGGATTCCATTTTGCTGAATACTTTCCCGTATAGTCAGGAAGAAATCGACTCTTATAGGAGACTTGGTTGGAATTTTGAGGTTGTTGGAGATATAGCGGAGCTATTGTAAATAAGCGATAGAACAGTAAAGAATATACATAAAATATATTATGTAAAAAGGTGAAACTACTTTCATTTCAATGAAGGTAGTTTTGTCTTTTCTAGCCATTTTCTGGTATACTAGATAGGTATAAAATTTAGAAAGGTTCTGTTTTGGGGTATTCCCAAACAGTAGTCAGATATTCTGGCTAGAGGTATTAGTTTCATGTCTCAAACCCACATTAACGTTATCGGAGCCGGCTTGGCTGGCTCAGAAGCTGCTTATCAGATTGCCAAACGTGGCATTCCTGTCAAACTCTACGAGATGCGTGGTGTCAAGCCGACTCCTCAGCACAAGACGGACAAGTTTGCTGAGTTGGTTTGTTCCAATTCATTCCGTGGTGATAGTTTGACCAACGCTGTCGGCCTTCTTAAGGAAGAGATGCGTCGTTTGGATTCCATTATCATGCGAGCTGGTGAAGCCCACCGTGTGCCTGCTGGGGGTGCCATGGCCATGGACCGTGAGAATTTCTCTCAAGCGGTTACTGATGAGATTCACAACCACCCACTGATTGAGGTCATTCGTGGCGAGATTACAGAGATTCCTGACGATGCTATCACAGTTATCGCGACGGGACCTTTGACATCTGACGCCTTGGCGGAGAAGATTCACGCGCTTAATGGTGGTGACGGTTTTTACTTCTACGATGCGGCAGCACCGATTGTCGACAGCTCGACCATTAACATGGACTTGGTTTATCTTAAGTCCCGTTACGACAAGGGAGAGGCTGCCTATCTCAATGCTCCGATGAACAAGGAGCAGTTCAACGCTTTCTATGAAGCTTTGATTTCAGCTGAGGAAGCACCGCTTAACTCCTTTGAAAAAGAAAAATACTTTGAAGGCTGTATGCCCATTGAGGTCATGGCCAAACGTGGTATCAAAACCATGCTCTATGGCCCAATGAAGCCAGTTGGTCTGGAATATCCAGAAGATTACAAGGGACCACGTGATGGCGAATACAAGACACCTTACGCAGTTGTCCAGCTCCGTCAGGATAACGCAGCAGGTAGCCTTTACAATATTGTTGGCTTCCAGACTCACCTTAAGTGGGGCGAGCAGAAGCGGGTCTTCCAGATGATTCCAGGACTCGAAAATGCTGAGTTTGTCCGCTACGGCGTTATGCACCGCAATTCCTACATGGATTCGCCAAACTTATTGGAACAGACCTTTGCGACCAAGAAAAATCCAAATCTTTTCTTTGCAGGTCAAATGACAGGAGTAGAAGGCTATGTCGAGTCTGCCGCCTCTGGCTTAGTGGCTGGTATCAACGCTGTTCGCCGCTTCCGTGGCGAAGAGCCGGTCATCTTCCCGCAAACAACAGCCATCGGAGCTCTGCCATTCTACATCACCCACACCGAAAGCAAGCACTTCCAGCCTATGAATGTCAACTTTGGCATCATCAAGGAGCTGGATGGCCCACGTATCCGCGATAAGAAGGAGCGTTATGAGGCAATAGCAGAGCGTTCCCTCAAGGACTTGGAAGAGTTTTTGGCTTACTAAGATAATCAACTATCTCCAGACACCTTCGGGTGTCTTTTGTGTTATACTGGGATTAGAAAAGCGGAGGAGAAATACGATGCACCACGATACTTGGAAGGGAATTATTCTGCAGAAACAAGGTCTGTTGAAACCCCAGTCTGTTCAGCAAATCTGCCAAAATCTCAATGGTTTGCAGGCTCAGTTTCAGCCCTATGTTCATGTCGGATTTCGTAACCGTATGACAGCGGAGGATTTTCATGAGGGTAGCTGGCAGGAGGAACTGACTCGTCAGTGGTCCATTCGGCGAACGGTTCATGCCTATCTCAAGTCGGAAATTCCTCTCTATATCCACGAGGGGCGGCTGGCCAGCACCGATTACCTCAAGACAGAAGGACGGGACGGTTTTAGTCCTCAGACCAAGCAGAAATATCACCAGCTGATTTTAGAAGCCCTTGAACAAGGTCCCATGACCCGTGAGGAACTCAAGGCCCTTTGCCGTGGGGAAAAGATGACACAGGAAGAGGAGAAACTGGTCTTTAATGCCTGGGGCGGTCTCTTTCGCTACATGGTCGAGCGTGGAGAAGTCTATCAAGAATATGGTGCCAAGCGTTTTCATCGTCTGACAGACTTTCAGCCACTTTCTCGGGAAAAAGCAGAGCTGGAAATCGCTCGACGGTATTTTACAGGTTTTGGGCCAGTCAGTTTAGCGGATGCTCGTTATTATTTCAAGGAAAATAAATCTACGGTCCTAAAATGGATGGAGCAATTAGATTTAAAAAACGTTGAGGTAGCAGGTGAAGAACGCTTTTATCTGGGAGAATTAGAAGAAGCAGAACTCCCTGACTGCCTCTTCGTTGCAGGATTTGACCAACTTTTGCTAGGCTATGAAAAGAAAGCTAATCCCTTTTTTAATCCTGAATACATCCGTAATATCTATACTTTGACGGGTATTGTCAAACCTGTTGTCTTTTATAAAGGGCGATTTGTGGCAACCTGGAAACGAGATAAAGGTACCATTTTGCTAGATATTTTTGAAGACATCACACAACAAGAAGAAAAAGAATTAGATCATTACCGCCAAATGTATGAGAAAACTCTGTGATATTGACTAACTATGTTCGGAAAATCCGAAAATTGCAAATAAATAACTAAATTTTCTGAATATTCCAGAAAAACTATGATATAATACTTAAAATACGTAAGGAAGAGATAGATATGAATAAGTCTTACTTTTATTTGGACATGAGAACTCATGAATTAGATGTACCATTTACAGGAAGAAAACGTCGAGTCCGTGTTTTATTGCCGAAAGGATATGCTGAAAATACAGAAGAGACCTATCCCGTTGTTTATTTCCACGATGGGCAAAATGTACTCTACAGTAAGGAAGCTTTTTCAGGTCATTCATGGAAAGTCATCCCAACTATTAAGCGTAATCCAGACATTGCAAAAATGATCGTAGTGGCTATTGATAACGATGGTGCTGATCGCATGCATGAATATGCTGCTTGGAAGTTTAGTGAGATGGGGATTCCTGGGGTGCAGTTCGGTGGTAAGGGAACCTTGTATGCTGAATTTGTCATGGATGTCGTCAAACCATTTATTGATCAAGAATACCGGACAAAATCTGATAAAGTTCACACTGCAATGATTGGCTCATCCTTGGGAGGCAATATCACCCAGTTTATGGGATTGGCTTATCAGAACCAGATTGGCTGTCTAGGAGTATTTTCATCTGCCAACTGGCTTCATCAAGATGCTTTCGACCGTTATATTGAACGTCAACAATTAGACTCAGAGCAACGAGTCTACATCTACGTTGGGACAGAAGAAGCAGATGATACAGATAAAACATTGATGGCAGGAAATATCAAGCAGGCCTATATCAATTCTTCATTGACTTACTATCGTCAATTGATCGCTGGCGGAGTGGATTTGGACAATATCGCCTTGGAAGTCGTTTCAGGTGCGGTCCATAATGAAGAGGCTTGGGCGCTCTATTTGCCAGCTTGCCTACGATTCCTAAGCGAACATTGGTCATAAAACAAAAATATACAAATAGGAGGCTTTACTATGCACGTTGAATTTTTAAGTCATTGGTCTGGAAATCTTGGCCGAGAAATGAATCTAAATCGTTATGGTCACGCAGGGATTCCTGTTGTCGTATTTGCTTCATCAGGTGGTTCGTACAATGAATATGCTGATTTTGGTATGATTGAAGCTTGTCGTGGCTCTATCGAGGCCGGTCAGGTCCAATTTTTTACTCTAACTAGCTACGATAGTGAAAGCTGGTTGGCAGACTGGAAATCCATTCATGATAAGGCAGAGGCTCACCGCGCCTACGAGCGGTATGTGATTGAAGAAGCGATTCCCTTTATCAAACATAAAACTGGTTGGTTTGATGGGATGATGACAACTGGTTGCTCAATGGGGGCCTACCACGCGCTCAACTTCTTCCTCCAGCATCCAGATGTTTTCACAAAAGTTATCGCCCTTTCAGGTGTCTATGATGCTCGATTCTTCAACAACAACCATGATTATGGTCATGATGATGCGGTCTATCAAAACTCACCGTCTGATTACATCTGGAACCAGAATGATGGTTGGTTTATTGACAAATACCGTCAAGCAGATATTATCGTCTGCACAGGTTTGGGCGATTGGGAACAAGATGGTCTGGACTCATTCTACAACCTAAAACGTGCCTTTGAAGAGAAGAATATCCCAGCTTGGTTTGATACTTGGGGGACAGATGTGGCCCACGACTGGGTGTGGTGGAGAAAGCAAATGCCATTCTTCCTTCATTCTATCGGACTATAAGCTAGAAAGGACTACCTATGAATTATCTCGTTATTTCACCTTTTTATCCAGAAAATTTTCAACCGTTCACCATTGAATTAGCTAAAAAAGAAGGCGTTACGGTTCTAGGTATCGGGCAAGAACCTTACGATCAATTGCCCGAAGAACTTCGTAATGCCTTAACAGAATACTTCCGTGTTGAGAATCTTGAAAACTTGGATGAAGTCAAGCGTGCAGCAGCCTTTCTTATTTACAAGCATGGTCCAATTGACCGTGTAGAATCCCACAATGAACATTGGCTTGAAAACGATGCAGCCCTCCGTGAACAATTCAACATTTTTGGTGCTAAGCCTAAACACCTGAAAAAGACCAAATTTAAGTCTGAAATGAAAAAATATTTCAAAAAAGCAGGTATTCCAGTCGTTCCAGGTGTGGTTGTTAAATCGGAACGCGATTTTGGCAGAGCTTTGAAGAATGTTGGATTTCCAATGATTGCCAAGCCTGACAATGGTGTTGGAGCATCCGGTACCTTCAAAATCGAAAATAAAGAAGATTTTGATCGGTTTGTGGAGACATGGGATGGAGCAACTATTTATTTCCTCGAAAAATTTGTCAACTCAAGCATTATCACAACCTACGATGGATTGGTGGACAGCAAGGGAAATGTTGTTTTCGAAACAGGTTTAACCTATGTTCATACTCCTCTGGAACTGATGTTGTCTAGAAAGGACAATGCTTACTTCATCGAAAAAGAACTAGATCCAAAATTAGTAAAATATGGTCGAGCGATTATCAAAGCCTTCGGTATGAAAGAGCGTTTCTTCCATATTGAATTTTTTAAGGATGGTAAAGATTATATTGCTATTGAATACAATAACCGTATGGCTGGTGGCTTCACTGTAGAAGCTTACAACTATGCGCATTCGATTGACCTTTTCCGTGATTATGCCAATGTAGTGACAGGTGGAACAGTTGAGGAACGTAGATTTGAACCTCAATACTGCTTAGTAGCAACTCGCCGAGATACGACCGAATATGTTTACACAGCAGATGACATCCATCAACGATTTGCTGGCAAGATTAAGACTGTCAAACGCATGCCAGATGCCTTTGCAGAGCTACAAGGGAATGATGCTTATCTTCTCGTGACTGAGAGCAAGGAAGAATTAGACGACATGATTGCCTTTATCGGGGAAACAAAATAGACTAGATTGAAAGATGCCAGAATGGTGTCTTTTTTTGCTTTCCTTACAAAGCTGTAAGTTTTTTAATCAGAACTGTAAGAGAGTACAGGAGGAATATTTTCTATAATAGACTCATAAGAAAGAGAAAGAAGGAAATCACATGTCATTCAAATTTTTACAAGCAAAGAGAATCGAAGAAAAGGTATTCTCAGAAAAAGAAAAGTCTGAACTCTTGGAACAAGCCGTATTCTTAGAAGAGCTCGCCCATGATTTGCAAAGTATAAGATTTATGGCATACTAGAGGGAGGAAACTATGAAAAAGAAAGTATTTGGCTTGCTGGCTTTGGGCAGTATAATGCTAACCGCTTGTTCTTCCTCTTCAGCAAGCCTTAGCTTTGATGAGGGCTATCAAACTTTCCATTACAAGGGAAAAGACTATGCTGTTAGCAAACAGGAAGTAGCCGAAGATGGTATTCAAGGAACAGAAGTTAAGTTTATGGAATGGCCTGTTGTCAAAGAAGAGGGTTCAGTGAAAAAAACAGTGTCCTTGAATAATCTCTATGTAACATCCAGCAATGACTGGGCCATCGGTGTCCAGGATGGTTATTATAAGGTGGATTTAGAAGATAATATTGCTGAATCAGACCGAATCGACTATCAAGCATTACTTGATACAGTTGATTTATCCAAAGAAAACAATTAGGAGTTTGTATGTTATTAGAAATCAATCATTTAGAAAAAGTTTACCGCACGCGCTTTTCAAAAGAGGAAACTCGTGCCTTGCAAGATGTGGATTTTAAGGTAGAAGAGGGCGAGTTTATCGCTATCATGGGGGAAAGTGGCTCTGGTAAGACGACTTTGCTCAACATTCTAGCAACCCTGGATAAGCCGACGAGGGGCTCTGTTATCTTAAACAATCAGGATATTACGAAAATCAAGGAAAGCAAGCTGGCAGATTTCCGTTTGCGTAACCTAGGCTTTGTCTTCCAAGATTTTAATCTCTTGGACACCCTGTCCATCCAAGACAATATCTTTTTACCTCTGGTATTGGCACGTACCAGCTATGAGGAAATGGAAAAACGGTTGAAAGTTTTGGCACCAAAACTGCGGATTCAAGATTTGC
This sequence comes from Streptococcus sp. 2021WUSS109, assembly GCF_044427305.1. Lineage (NCBI taxonomy): Bacteria > Bacillati > Bacillota > Bacilli > Lactobacillales > Streptococcaceae > Streptococcus > Streptococcus sp. 2021WUSS109. The sequence continues at coordinate 92,599 of NZ_JAOTGF010000007.1, read as the reverse complement.
TGAAAAAACGTCCTTTTGAACTATCTGGTGGACAAAAGCAGCGCGTGGCCATTGCCCGTAGTTTGATTACCCAGCCACAGATTGTCCTAGCAGACGAACCGACGGCGGCTCTAGATTATCGCAATTCAGAGGACTTGCTGAATTTGTTTGAAGAGATTAACCGTGACGGCCAAACCATTCTCATGGTGACTCACTCAGCCAACGCAGCTAGTCATGCTAAGCGAGTACTCTTTATCAAGGACGGGCGGATTTTCCACCAATTGTACAAGGCAGGTAAGAGCAATCAAGACTTTGCCAAGGAAATTTCGCTCAATATGTCTGCACTTTTAGGGGGTGAGTAGATGTTTTACCTCAAACTTGCTGGGCAAAATATCCGAAAATCCATGGGTGTTTTTGCTCCATTCGTTTTAGCCAGTCTTGTGCTATTTACTCTGATTTGTTCCATGTTCTTACTCATGCTGAGTCCAGTTATGAAGACCATGGGCTCTGGTGCCGTTTCTATCGGTCTTGGTGTTGTTGTTCTGACCATTTTCTCGGTCATTATGGAGATTTATAGTTTTAATTTCCTGATGAAACAACGGGCGAGGGAATTTGGTCTCTATAACATGCTGGGGATGAACAAGAAAAAAGTAGCCTTGATAGCCAGCCTAGAATTGATGATGATATTCTTACTGGTTGTGGTTCTTGGTTCTGTCTTAGCTGGTGTGTTTGCAAATGTTCTCTACTTGATTTTTGTCAATCTAACAAATTATAGTGATTTGCATTTTGGAATAGCTCCTCTGGCATTTGCCATGACCGCCTTTCTCTTTGCAGGTATCTTCTTTATCTTGGAATTACTGGCTATTCGGACTATTGGCAAGACCAGTCCACTGATTTTGTTTCGAGCTAGTGAAAAGGGTGAGAAGGAGCCACGTGGGAATCTCCTCTTGGCTGCTCTCGGTGTCATTAGCCTAGGCGTTGGCTACTACCTATCGCTTTCATCGAAAGCAGCAGGGGTGGCTGTCATCATTCGTTTCTTCATCGCTGTGCTCTTTGTCATCGCGGGGACCTACTTGTTCTACATCAGCTTTATGACTTGGTATTTGAAGGCTCGTCGGAAAAACAAACGCTATTTTTACACACCAGAGCATTTCATTACCACGTCGCAGATGATTTTCCGTATGAAACAGCATGCAACTGGTTTGGCAAATATTACCCTCTTAGCAGTCATGGCCTTTGTGACCATTGCAACAACGACTTCACTTTATACTGGCATGTCAAGCATGACAAGTGGTCTTTATCCAAAGGAAACATCTATTACCTACAAAGTTGCGGATAGAAGTCAGGGTGAAAGTGCCTATCAGCAATCGGTGCTCAGCCATTTTCCAGAAAAAGCGGAAGATAGTCTGTCCTACCTGACCTACCAAGCTGGTCTGGTCTATGACGGTGGGAAGGAGATTGTCATTAGTCCAGAAACCATTGCCAATCCAGACTTTAGCAAAATAGCCTTTACCTACTTCGTCACCCAAGATGATTTCCGGAAGTTGGGCAATGACCTGCCAGAGCTGGCTGCCAATCAAGTTGCCTTTATCCGTCCAAGTGAAATGCCGTTGCTAGAGAAAGTCACTTTGGGAGATAGTACTTTCGAGAATGTAGTAAATCTTGACCAGGCTATTTTCCCAGACATCACCAATACGCTAAATGCCGCCGTTATGGTAGTCAGTGATGACACTGTGTTGGATGCTGTACGTGAGTATTACGAATCCAATAATCCGCAAGGCTCTCTTGTTAGTCTAGACTACCGTGTCTTTACTGACTTGACTGATGAAGAAGTAGCAAAAGTTGGTGAACAGGCAGGTGATACCTATAATATCAGCGATGCTAATGGAGAATCTTTTGGTTACGCCATGCAGAAAACAGATTTCAATAATATGCTCATGGGCCTCAGAGGCGGTTTCCTCTTTACAGGTTTCTTGCTGGGAATTAGTTTCTTGCTGGGTGCTGCCTTGATTATCTACTACAAGCAGTATTCGGAAGGGCATGAGGACAAGAAATCCTACAAGATTTTACAGGAAGTGGGCATGAGTGCAGCAGCGGTCAAAAAGACCATTAACTCGCAAACACTTACGGTCTTCTTTATGCCACTAGCTATGGCGACCTTGCATTTCGTGATTTCTCTTGTTATGCTTAAGCAAATGCTATTGACCCTTGGTGTCACCTCTTCGCTTATGATTTATACCGTCAGCGGAATTACCCTACTGGCAGTCGCTCTGATTTACTTTGTCATTTACAAGTGGACTAGTCGCACCTATTACCGCATTATTGAACGGTAGAAGAAGTCTCGCCTTGTGCGAGATTTCTTGCATTTTCAGGGAAATGGTGTTACAATGGTAATACCAAAGGAATACTATAAGAGGTAAGAAAATGGCAGCTATTACATTGAAAGTTTCTGAGCAGGACAAGCTCTTTATGCAGGCTATGGCAAAGTTTGAAGGTGTCAGTTTGTCAGAACTCATTCGGACTAAAACCCTTGAAGCCCTTGAAGATGAGTATGATGCGCGTGTGGCAGACATTGCTTGGGCAGAATACCAAGAAGACTTGGCGAATGGAATTGAGCCGATAACATTAGAACAAATGGCTGAGGAGTTGGGCATTGAGTTATAAGGTTATTTTGTCTGCTAAGGCTCAAAAACAAATTCGAAAGATGGATAAAACTGTTGCAAGTTTGATTTTGCGGTATCTTTACAAGCATATTGACGGGTGCGACAACCCTAGACAATACGGAAAAGCCTTAACTTCCAATCGTTCTGGCCAATGGCGCTATCGTATCGGAAATTACAGGGTGATCGTCAGTATTGAAGATGACAAATTGATTGTAACGGCCCTTGAAGTCGGGCATCGGAAAGAAATATATAAATAGAAAGCCAAGACCTGTGTCCTGGCTTTTGTAGAATGAAGATGATGAAAAAAGAAAAGATTTATATTGTTGAAGATGATGAGATGATTGTCCAACTCTTGAAGCAGCACCTAGGCAAATCGTATCAGGTAGAAAGTGTTCAGAATTTTCGATCTGTCAGTCAGGAAGTGGCGGAAATCAAACCTGACTTGGTGCTGATGGACATTAGCCTACCCTATTACAACGGCTTTTACTGGACGACGGAAATCCGTAAAACCATGACCATGCCCATTATCTTTATCTCCTCTAGCGATGATGAGATGAATGCAGTCATGGCCATGAATATGGGTGGCGATGATTTTGTGTCCAAACCCTTTTCACTGGGAATTTTGGATGCCAAAATCGGTGCCTTCTTGCGTCGGGTCAATCAATTCAACAAATCAACTGACTTGTCTATCGATCAATTCCAGCTTAGTTTGGACGGGCGATTCTCAAGCGAATTGGAGCAGGTTCAATTGTCTCCTACAGAAACCAAGATTTTGTCCGCCTTACTAGAACGACAAGGGCAGATTGTCAGTAAGGAAGAACTCTTGGAAAAACTCTGGGAGAATGAAGAATTTATCGACCAGAATACCCTCAATGTGAACATGACTAGACTGCGTAAGAAGGTGAGTGAAGTTGGTTTTGACCGTATTCATACTGTTCGTGGCGTGGGGTACCTGGTCAAATGATAGCAAAATTTATCCGAGAATACCGTAGTTTTTATTTTGCTTATCTGGTCTTGGCTGGTAGTTTTATCTTGCTCTTTTTACTTTACAAACTGCCCTCCGAATTCCTGCAAAACGCTCTGCTATTGTCCCTAACCCTCTTGATCCTTCTGACTGTAGGGCTTTTCTGGAAGTTTCGCAACCGCATGAGAGCCTTGGAAGACTACGTTCATGAAGAAGCTCTGCCCCTGCTTAATAAGCCTGTGGACCTTGCCTATCTCAACTTGATTGAAGCGGAGAAGGAGTCGACGCGGGAGCAACTCTTGGATTATAAGTCGCGGGAAGAGGACCTACAAGCCATGGTCAAAATGTGGTCTCACCAGATGAAAGTGCCTTTGGCTGCCCTGTCTTTGATGAGCCAGACTGACAATCTCAACCAGCAGGATGTCAATCACCAGCTCTTACGCTTGGACAATTACATGGCTAATCTGCTCAATTACCTCAAACTGACTAACCATGCCAGCGATTTTCGATTTGAGCAGGTGGAAGTGAGAGAAGTGGTTGTGGATTTGGTCAAAAAATACCGCAATCAGTTCTTGCAAAAAGACATTTCAGTGAGCATCAATGGAAATTGGTTACTGAAAACTGACAGAAAGTGGCTCAGTTTTGCCCTATCACAGATTATCGACAATGCCCTCAAGTACAATAAGACTGGTGGTAAGGTAGCCGTTGAACTGAATAAGGGAATTTCCATTTCCGATACGGGAATTGGAATTCTGGCAGAAGACATTCCACGCCTGTTTGACGAAGGTTTTACAGGTTTTAATGGCCGTGAACACCAAAAAGCGACAGGTTTTGGCTTGTATCTGACCAAGCGGGTCTTGAATCAGTTGGAACTAGCTATTTCCGTGGAAAGTCAATTGGAAGCTGGGACAACTGTAAGCATCACTAAAGTACAGTAAAAGCTGTGCTTTTTTTGCTTTGAAACCGCTTCAAAAATATGATATACTAAATTTAGTTTGAATTAGGAGGTTACTATGTCCCACCATCACGTCTTGCAAAATGGATCAGATATTCGTGGCATTGCTATCGCTACAGACGAATATGCTGTCAATCTCACTCCACAAGCCACCAAGGAAGTGGCTCGCGGACTTATTCATTGGCTAACTCAGAAGCCAGAACTGGCACAGGCCTATCAAAAAGGCCAATTGACCATCGGTATCGGTCGAGACAGCCGTCTCAGCGGTCCAGACTTGGTCGCAGCCTTTACAGAAGAAGCCGTTCGTCTGGGGGTTCAGCTGATTGACTTTGGCATGGCAACCACGCCAGCTCTCTTCATGAGCACCCAGTATCCTCAGTTCAAGTGCCACGCTGGTGTCATGATCACTGCCAGCCACCTGCCTTATTACTTCAACGGCATTAAGATTTTTTCGGAAAATGGCGGAGCAGAGCACGAAGATATTGACTTCATCCTCTCGCATAGTGAAGACTTGCCAGCTTCTTCCCTTGGAAGTGTCACCAGTGCAGACCTGATGACGCCTTACTCCCAAGACCTCGTAGGCAAAATTCGCTCAGCCTGTGACGGACAAGAAAAACCACTTGCCAATCTCAACATCATCGTCGATGCTGGAAACGGCGCGGGTGGATTCTTTGCTGAGAAAGTGTTGGCAGAATTGGGAGCAGATACCACAGGTTCACAATTTCTAGACCCAGACGGAACTTTCCCAAATCACGTTCCAAACCCAGATAACAAGGAAGCCATGGAAAGCATTCGTCAGGCTGTCTTGAAGCAAGGTGCAGACCTAGGCATTATCTTTGATACCGACGTTGACCGTGCCGCCCTGGTCACCAAGTCAGGAGAAATTCTCAATCGTAACAACCTGATTGCCGTTCTCAGCCAGATTACTTTGGCGGAACACCCAGGAACCAGCATTGTGACCAATTCTCCAACAACTGAACACCTGAAAGTCTTTATAGAAAGCCTGGGCGGCAAACAAATTCGCTATATTTCAGGCTATCGCAATGTGATTAACCGTGCTATTTTAGCTAACCAAGAAGGAGTTGACTGCCAGTTGGCTATCGAAACCTCTGGACATGCTGCCTTTAAGGAAAATTACTTCCTCGATGACGGAACCTATGTAGCGGCCAAGATTCTCATGCTCTTACCAAAACTGCAAGCGGAAGGCAAGTCCTTGGACGACTTGATTGCCCAGCTTAAACAACCGCTGGAAACCCAAGAAGTGCGGTTCAAATTAGAAGTGGCAGACTATCGAGCACTGGGTGAACAGGTCATTGCTGAACTCCGCCAAACCAGCCTCGAAGGCTTTGCTTTTAACCCAGAAAACGAAGAAGGAGTGCGGTTTGACCTGACTGAGCCTTATGGTGACGGCTGGCTCTTGCTCCGTATGAGCCTCCACGAGCCACTCTTGGTCTTGCAGGTGGAGAATGACCAGACTGGACACATACCTGCCGTTTTACGAACTCTCTCAGCCTTTTTGGACCAGTACCCAGCTGTCAATCAGGAAAAATTGAAAGCATTGCTATAATTGAAAACACGAGTAAGTTTGAGCTTACTCGTGTTGTTTTACATAATTAATTTTACGTAAAATTATAATTTATCCAGAGCATTTTTTTGCTCATCGTTGACGATATGGGTATAGAGGTCGGTGACCTGAGTATTGGCATGACCCAGTTGATGACTGACCAGAACTTGCGACTTGGTGGCGTCGTAGAGACGAGTTGCCAATGTGTGACGGAGTTTGTGGGGGGTTACGCGTATCTTGAAGTCCGCAGAGTACTTGGCAACCATTTTTTCAATAGAAGAAGCATCGATACGATTGGGTAGACCACGGTATTCGGACAGGAAGAAGGCTGTATCCGTTTTTTCAGCCTTGTAGCGTTGCTGACGGATGCTCATGTAGGCTTCCAGATAGGGCTTAGCAAAACCAGCCACATTGACCGAGTCCCGTTTATCACCCTTACGAGTTACTTCGATAATCATCATATTGAGGTTTACATCTCGAAGATCCAAATTCACCGCTTCTGACAGACGGACGCCAGAAGCCAAGAGAAGCGCCAGAATCGCCAAATCCCGCTCCTTATTTTTCTGGAAGGAGGAGAGGGCACGTTTAGAGAGAGTGACTTGGTATTCCTTGTCCACATAGTTCAAGAATTCCATCGTTTCATCGCCCAAAAAGAGCTTTTGCTTGATGTTCTCCGCCCGCGCTGCCAAGGTTTCCTTCTTCTTCTTAGTAGACACCTTTTTCATGACATTGCGGTAGAAGTAGGGCTCGCCCTGCTCATTTTCCACTTCTTCGGTTAAATACTTGAAGAGACTAGAAAGGGCCGAGAGGGTACGGTTAATGGTGGTCTGCGACACACCGTTCTGCGTGGTATTGGCGTTCAGCAGCGGACGCTCCCGCAGATAAAGAATAAAGGCCTCCATATCTTTTTTTGTCAAATGTTCCAGAACATCCAGCGGAATGTCAGCAATCCGCTCAACAGTGACCAAATCCGAATCCTGTAGCCACTCAAAAAAACGACGGTATTCTTTCAAGTATTCATATAAGGTTGTAAAACTATAAGGGACCGCCAACTTGGACTGATAATATTCCAGAACAAACCAAGGCATAATTTCTTTTAGTTGATCAATTTTTTCCAATAATAACTCGCGTCTCATCATTTTCTCCTGATTTTTGCTATATGAGTAGTATAGCATAACCTTATATAAGTTTCAAGAAAATTATAGTTTTTCGGAAAGATGTTTATAGGGATATCAGAGGGATAACCAAAAAAATTTTTAGCTATTTTTTCCAAAAATCTACATTATTTCACGGTAAACTCACTGAGCATTAGAATCTCCTTTGCAATCTCTTCTGGCTTCAAACAGTCTGTGTTTAACCTTTGCCCCGGAATGTGACTTTCAAAAGCTTTTAAACAAACATCAAGATGTCTCTTGGCCCAGATGTTGTCTTCATTGACTCGATTATCTAAACGTTCTAAAATGGTTGTTTTGTCAGCTAACAAAATATAATGTTCCAAAGGAATCTTATCCTCTATCAGCCGCTGAATAATCTCCTGATAATATTCTTTCTTATAGATTGTCATGGGAATAATAATAATCTTATCAGTTTTAGTCGCTAAATCAAATACTATTTTATAAGTACTCTGTCGCCAAACGGAATAATCTTGAAAATTTTCAGGACATACAGTCTTAGGTAATTGATGTTGTAAGAAATCACCTAGTAACTCGGGATCATAGAGATATGAGTTTTCTATTCGTTTGTGTAATATATTTGCTAAAGTAGTCTTTCCGACACCGAATGGGCCATTTAACCAAATAATCATATAGTATTCCTTTCTATTTTTATAAAAAAGTTTACATAATTTATTTTGTGTAAACTTTTTTTCTTTTATAAAATCAATAAAACGTACAATACTAGGACACTAATGATACTAAATAGCGAACCAATTAAATAGTATTCAGCAAAGGCTTGGCTTTTGGATATTTTATCATAGCGTGCGATGGACTTTGCTGTAAATACCAGTCCGATAGCTGTGTATTGCCCCAGAAGTAGAAACATTCCCATTATGAGGCGCTCCAATTGGCCAATCAATGCTCCTGCACCTGTCACAGTCTGCTCTTCTTCTCCTTCTGTTACCTGATATTTGCTAAAGTAGAGTTTAAAAAGAATATTGACGGGCTTGCTGATTAGGAGGATAAAAAGGATTTGCAGGAGGAGATAATTTGGTTCAATCCAGAGTGAGTGTGAAGCGACATTAACACCGATAATGTGATAAAGAACGATGATAGAGATGATATGTAGCAATTGATCAGCTAGGAATGCTCCAGCTTCCCAGGAGTCCTTTATCCAATGGTGTTTGTTGAGAAAATATTTGACATAGTCAATCGCAAGATGGCTCAGCCAAACTTGAAAAAATAAATCTCCGTTTTGAACGGGGGTAAGTAAGGCTAGAATAAGAAGAGGGAGAGAAACAATGAGAAGGTGCATGAAAAGAGCTTTCAAATGCAGTTTTTTAGCATCCGCCAGTGCTTGACTTTGGAAGGTGAAATCACTTAAAAAGTGGGCAATAAGCAAGGCGGTTAAAACTGGATGTTGAATAAGATAGCTAGAAATAACTAAAAATGACATGCTTTATCCTTCTTTCTGACTGATCTGGAGAATCAAATTCATGGCAGTTTGACGATTACGCAGGTAGAGTTTGATTCCGCTGGATTTCAAACGTTTGGTAAAGGCGCTTTGACTGAGTTTCATTTTCTCAGCAATTGGTTTTTGTGTGAAATCTTCTTGATAGATTTTTCTGGAGATTAAGGTCTCAAACAGATCCGTTTGCGAACGATTCCAGGCAGCTTTGATGAAATCACTAGAAGTTAGCAAGGGGTTAATCACACGATCGATTTGCTTGTATTCAGATGAAAATGCAATTTTGCTGGTGCCATAGTCATGGTTGTCATGAATGAAGTCAATAGCCTTGCGTGCTTCCCAATAAGCTGGACCATCTGCTCCAATACTTAGCTTGGGATCGATAGCTGTCAGAATCTCACCCAAACCAATTCCAAATCGAATCTCCACCTCATCACGAAAGGCTAATTGGATTTGGTCAATCATCAAAAAAATATAAGGGTTAGGCTTGCATAAGGCTTGAAATTCATCTCCCTTTGTAATGGTAAATGGCGATGCGAAGTCCTGAGCGAAGGAATGATTGATTCTATTCAGCTGCTGTTTTAGCCGCTCTTGAATACTAGAGCGGTTGGAAGTTTGTTTTGAATTGACAATATCTCCTATTATTGCGATATAATTCATAACTTGTCCTCTGATTTCTATTATATTTCTATTATAACGGACATTATAAAGATTGTCCACCAAAAAGGACATTTTTGATTATTTCCGTTATAATGGAAAGTTTGTGAGTTCAAAAAACATTTTTTCTGCTTTGCTACTTCTATTTTATATTGCTGTATCTTATTTCTTCGAATAAAAAGTAAAAAAGAAGAGATTATTTTCTCTTCTTTTTGGCTTTCTTGATTTTATTGGCTTGGCGCTTCATGGCTTGTTTCATAGCAAATTCACCAATTTTACCTTTCAAACCGCCTCCAAACATTTGGGACATGTCTGGCATACCAGCCCCGCCCATCAGTTGGCTCATATCAGGCATGCCTGCACCGCCCATCATATCTTCAAGAGCAGACATATCCATGCCGTTCATGTTTGGCATGTTTTTAGGGAGATTATTTGGGTTGATTCCCATTTGCTTCATCATTTTATTCATGTCGCCTGACATGACACCCTGCATCATGGTTTTCGCTTGGTTGAAATCCTTAATAAATTTATTGACTTCGACAAAGCTATTTCCAGAACCGTTAGCAATACGACGACGACGGCTCGGTGTCAACAAATCAGGATTTTCTCGTTCGGCTGGTGTCATAGAAGATACGATAGCTCGTTTTCTTGCAATTTCACGCTCGTCAACTTTCAAGTTGGCAAGGGCTGGGTTACCAGCCATACCTGGAATCATCTTCAGCAGGTCTTCCATTGGTCCCATATTCTGAACTTGGTCCAGCTGATCAATGAAATCGTTGAAATCAAAGGTATTCTCACGCATTTTTTCAGCGAGTTCTAAAGATTTTTTCTCATCGTATTCTTTGCTGGCTTTTTCAATCAAGGTCAGCATGTCACCCATGCCCAAAATACGCGAGGACATACGGTCTGGGTGGAAGGTTTCAATATCTGTGATTTTTTCACCAGTACCGGTGAATTTGATTGGCTGACCAGTAATGTGACGGACAGACAAGGCTGCACCACCACGTGTATCGCCGTCAATCTTGGTCAAAATCACACCAGTAATAGCCAGTTGATCATTGAACTCACGCGCAACGTTGGCAGCTTCCTGACCAATCATAGCATCGACGACCAAGAGGATTTCGTTTGGCTGAGCAAACTCTTTGATTTCTCTCAATTCGGCCATAAGGGCTTGGTCAATCTGCAAACGACCTGCTGTATCGATCAGAACGTAGTCATTATGATTAGCTTTGGCTTGTTCTAAACCTTGGCGTACAATCTCCAGGGCAGGGACTTGATTGCCCAACTCGAATACAGGTACATCAATTTGTTGACCAAGGGTCTTCAACTGGTCAATGGCAGCTGGACGATAAATATCAGCAGCAATCAAGAGTGGACGGGCATTCTCTTCCTGCTTGAGTTTGTTAGCCAACTTACCTGTGAAGGTCGTTTTACCAGCACCCTGCAAACCAGCCATCATAATGATAGTTGGAATTTTTGGTGATTTGATAATTTCTGAAGTTTCAGAACCCAATACAGCCGTCAATTCTTCATCAACGATTTTGATGATTTGTTGAGCAGGGTTCAGAGTATCAATGACTTCATGACCGATAGCACGTTCACGTACTTTCTTGATAAAGTCTTTGACAACTGGCAAGGCAACGTCGGCTTCTAGTAAGGCTAGACGGATTTCCTTGGTTGCTTCCTGAATATCACTCTCAGAAATTTTTCCCTTACGACGCAGATTTTTAAACACATTCTGCAAACGTTCTGTTAAGCTTTCAAAAGCCATATACTTCTCCTCTTATTCTCTATTATCAATACTGGTTAGAATAGCGATTTTTTCCTTCAAATAAGCATCTTCTGGATACTTGTTCAGTATTTCATCGAAAATCTGGCTACGCACCACATAGTCAGAATACATATGTAGCTTCATCTCGTAGTCTTCCAGTAATTTTTCTGTTCGTTTAATGTTATCATAGACCGCCTGACGGCTAACTTGAAATTCCTCAGCAATCTCAGCCAAACTATAATCATCTGCATAATATAGCTCAATGTAGTTCATTTGCTTGTCTGTTAGCAAGGCTGCATAGAATTCAAATAAGGCATTCATTCGGTTGGTTTTTTCAATTTCCATAAACTTTATTATATCAAAAATTCCATATTTTATAAATAAGAAAATCCGTCATCACTAGAAAGATTACGGATTTTAAAAATGTTTAACATAATTATTTTTATGTTAATTGTTTTCTAAATAGAATTCGAAACGTTCCCCAACATACTGACTATTTACAAATTCAAATGCTTGACCATCCTCGAGATAAGATACCTGTTTCAGTGCGAGAATAGCCTGGTTTTTAGAAATTTGTAAATATTGAGCCACTTTTTCGTTGGCTAAACGCGCAAAAATGGTTTGTTTGCTCGTTCCAATTCGATAACCATTGTCCATAAGTGTTTTAAAGAAATGGTTGGTAACATCTTCTTTGGGGACATTTTTTATCAAGCGTTCAGGAATGCTGGCAACCTCATACACGACGGGAACATTATCTGCATAGCGGACCCGCTCCATTCGAATAACATACTCGCCACGGGATAAACCTAATTGTTCAACTTCTTTTTCATTAGGTTTGGTTCGTGTATAGGACAATAATTTGCTGCTTGGCGTCTTTCCTTGGAGTTGTACTAATTCAGTAAAGGAAGTCGTGCCTCGCATCTTTTCTTGAACCCGTGTACTGGCGACATAAGTACCGGAACCAATCTTGCGTTGTAGAATACCTTCTTCCACTAAAAGTGTGATTCCTTGACGGAGCGTCATACGAGAAACACCAAATTCATCTGCTAAATCGCGTTCACTTGGTAAACGTTGACCAATTTTCCAGATTCCGTTATCGATTTGTTCCTTAATTTTATCGTGAATTGTGATATATGCTGCTTTCATTTATCTAGCCTTTCTCTTCTTTCTAGTTTACCAAAAATAAAGGCGTTTGGCTAATTCAGGCCACATTCTATTGGTAAAATTCTCCTAGGCAAACAATGAAGTCAGATTACCTAAAATAAAGTGAGTAAAAACAATAAAAATACGAACACTAACATTTTTATTATCACTCATAGTTTGCAAAACAGATATTTAACTAATAAAATTTGGAAAATGTTCGCTTTTATGTTAAAATAACTACTAGTATTTGAATTTTTTTCAAAACGAAAGGGAAAAACATGACAAAACAAGATGTCCAAAAAATTATTGTATTGGATTATGGTAGCCAGTACAACCAACTTATTTCACGTCGAATTCGTGAATTTGGTGTCTTTTCAGAATTGAAAAACCATAAAATTACAGCTGAGGAAGTCCGTGCTATCAATCCAATTGGTATCGTTCTTTCAGGTGGACCAAACTCTGTCTACGCAGAAAATGCCTTTGATATTGATCCAGAAATCTTTGAATTGGGTATTCCTATCTTAGGAATTTGCTATGGTATGCAGTTAATTACCCATAAATTGGGTGGTAAGGTTGTTCCTGCTGGTGAGGCTGGAAATCGTGAATATGGTCAATCAAATCTTCAACTGAAGACTGAATCAGCGCTTTTTGCTGGAACACCAGAAGAACAGCTTGTACTCATGAGCCACGGGGATGCTGTAACTGAAATTCCTGCTGATTTCCACCTGGTTGGTCTGTCTGCTGACTGTCCTTACGCTGCTATTGAAAACACGGAACGCCGTATCTACGGTATCCAGTTCCACCCAGAAGTTCGTCATTCCGTATATGGAAACGATATTTTGAAAAACTTTGCGTTTGGTATCTGTGGAGCCAAGGGCGACTGGACAATGGAAAACTTCATCGAAACAGAAATTGAAAAAATCCGCCAGACTGTTGGGGACAAGAAAGTCTTGCTCGGTTTATCAGGCGGTGTGGATTCGTCTGTTGTTGGTGTGCTTCTTCAACGTGCTATTGGTGACCAATTGACCTGTATCTTCGTTGACCACGGTCTTCTTCGTAAGAATGAAGGCGATCAGGTTATGGAAATGTTGGGCGGTAAATTTGGCCTCAATATTATTCGCGTCGATGCTGCTAAGCGTTTCTTAGACCTACTTGCTGGCGTATCTGACCCTGAGAAGAAACGTAAAATCATCGGTAATGAATTTGTTTACGTATTTGACGATGAAGCGAGCAAGTTGACTGATGTTGAATTCCTAGCGCAAGGAACACTTTATACCGATATTATCGAGTCAGGAACGGATACTGCTGAGACAATCAAATCTCACCACAACGTTGGTGGTCTGCCAGAAGATATGCAGTTCAAGTTGATTGAACCGCTCAATACTCTCTTTAAGGATGAAGTTCGTGCCCTCGGTACTGCTCTTGGTATGCCGGATGAAGTTGTATGGCGCCAACCATTCCCAGGACCAGGCCTTGCCATTCGTGTCATGGGTGAAATCACTGAGGAAAAACTTCAAACTGTTCGTGAATCTGACGCTATCTTGCGTGAGGAAATTGCAAAAGCGGGTCTTGACCGCGATGTGTGGCAATATTTCACGGTTAATACTGGCGTTCGCTCCGTAGGTGTTATGGGAGACGGTCGTACCTACGACTACACCATCGCCATCCGTGCTATCACTTCTGTCGATGGAATGACAGCTGACTTTGCCAAACTACCATGGGATGTTCTTCAAAAAATCTCTGTCCGTATCGTAAACGAAGTCGACCACGTCAACCGCATCGTCTATGATATAACAAGTAAACCACCAGCAACAGTTGAGTGGGAGTAAATTAGTCCAGTGGACTAATTTACCCGATGCCCAAAAATGAAAGAGCATCGTTGTCTGGGGATAGACTGTTTTACCCGACGCCTAAAAATAAAAAAGCGTCGCTGATCTGGGAAATCAATTAACCAGACGCTCCAAAATAGGAAAGGGTCTTATAAAAAAACAATCAAAGGGTAGTTTAGTGCTACTACTTCGATTGTTTTTTTGTTTTCTAGCTTAAAGCTCTAACTAGTACCGTTTTGGAGGGGATACAAAATGCGATGTAATGATGTCATCCAGTTGTTCAGCAATATTTGCAAACTGCAGGTTTAAGTCTAAATTTTTGACACTAATCCGGTTTCCATGCATTTGGTAGACCTGATTAGGTTGAATATCTATATCGGTTTTAGCGTATAGAAGCATTCCTGCTACTGTATCGTTTGTATCTGACAGGCGATAAGCCTGATTTTTCACATAGGTAAAAATTTGGTATAGATTATTTGAATGGAGTGTGCGCTTATCAAAGCGAATCTGTGTGTTACTAGAATAATATTTAGCATCAATAATCAATATAGTATCTTTATATTTGAGGTAAATATCACTCTGCATGATGGGGAGCATTTCTCCAAAACCATCATCTAGTGCCCAAGGTATCTGAGAGGCGGTAACCTGTATTTGGGGATAATGCTTTTTATAATATCCAAGAATGAACTTCTCATATAGCAAGGATTCCCTTCGCTCATCAAGAAAATTCATCAATTTCTTATTCCCCTCCCTCTCTGTATGAATTAATCCATTCACCACCAAATAGCAGATTGACATTAGTAATTGATACGATTGATTGTTTCGATTATATTGTAAATTCCAATTGATTGAGTGCAGATTAATTTTCGAGACTTCTCCAAAGAAAACTAAGAGTTTTCTCAATTTCTTTTTCCTGTCCCTGCTTATATCAGCTTTTAGCAGTATCTCAATGCTTGCTTTGATAATGCGATTCATTGTACTGTCAAGAGAAAAATCATCGTATTGGCAAACAAGTTGCTTTCTACGCCAATTCGGAGGCGTTAAAGATTCAGCGATATGTATTTTACCTTTAAGTGCCGAGAGTGACTCGGTTTGAGAACGATACTCTCGACCAAGTCCTCTTTTCACCTGTATCGAGAGGCTGATTATCATTATTTCCGCCAGTAGATCTGCAGCATTTTTAAATTCTTCAGTAGCAATCCGTTTATATTCCTGCTTATGAAGGATTTTGAATGCGTAGGATAGCATATAGTAGATATTTTGGACAGGTATCACTGGATGGTACTCCTTAACTTGCTACTCCAATCATGAATTTTTGTCGGTTCATCAAACCAATATTCTTTCAAGAGGGGAATCAGTTCATATTCAACAATGGCTTCTAGCAAACCTTGGTCCAGTACTTCTGCCGATAAACCGCAGAAGTAACTATGCCCAATACAGAAGCTATCTCCCAGTACTTCCTCTGTTGAAATGGCCTGATTTAGCTTTTCTACACAGGAAATGAGTCTATCGAATTTTTCGTTTTTCAGATTTGTTTGATAATCTTTGAATCCCACAGTTGAAAAACCTGGCTTGATGTCAAAGAAGGCAAAGCGTCGTCTCAGTGCATAATCAAGTAGGGCTAAACTCCTATCTGCGGTATTCATCATGCCGATGATATATAGATTTTCTGGAATTGAGAATTGCTCATCCGAGTAGAGGAGCTGTAAAGACTTGCCTCGTTTGTCATTTTCTATCAGCATAAACAATTCACCAAAAATTTTGCTCAAATTTCCCCTGTTTATTTCATCAATAATAAAGAAATAATCATGACTCTTGTCAGACTCTGCTTTTTTACAGAAGGTATAGAATGCCCCTCTTCTCAGCTCAAAGCCACTTGTCGAAGGCCTAAAGCCCATGATGAAGTCCTCGTAGGAATAGCTTTGGTGAAACTGAATTGTCATGACCCTTTCTAAATCTGGTTTCCCCATTAATGAAAATGCTAGGCGTTCTGCAATAAATGTCTTTCCAACTCCTGGCGCTCCTTGTAAGATGATATTCTTTTTCATTTGGAGTATGGTGGTTAATTGATCATACTCTTCTTCTGTCATATAGACTTCTGATAGGAAGTGATTTTTCGTATAGCTATCTTCTACTACCTCTTCACTACCTATCTCGTTTCCAGTATCAGTTTCATCAGCCAGTGGAGAAATTGCTCTAGCACTTCTTTCCTTCTCTTCTTGATTGATCTGTTTAGAGTATTTCCAAGCCATGGATGATAATTCTTTAAAATCTTTCAGTTTGCTCTCTGCACTGTTTAAATATTGAAGTATGGAATCTGAAATATAAGAATACTCGTCGGCAGAAATTTTTGACTTCATCTTTGGCAATTTTTGGACAATGTCAGTTGGAATCTCCCCAGACTCATACACATACGCTTCATTTTGCCTATCTAAGTTCAAGAAAAAGTCAGGAGCAATCCAATACAAGGCCATCGTAATCTTGCTGTTACCATTTCCTTTCTTGTTTATAGCCAAATCAAAATAGTGTGAAAATTTTTCTTTCTTCTCAGCCGTAGGCTCCTTGCTATAGGTCAAAGCAGCAATGAAAAGTTCCCATAAGTCATCAATATCTTTCTCATCACGATCTCCGATGAAGTAATAGAAAGTCGCATTCTGATTATTCAGTACTGGTATGCTTTCAAAAGAGGATGGGATTTCCGCTTGGAGGTGGAATAATTCTGCTATAGCTGTCAGAATTTTGATGCGATTCTTCTCTTTTATTTGCTTATTGAAGAGTCCAAATATCGTAAAAGGATCAATATCTATCAGTTGATTGTCCTTTTCTAACGTGGGCATATGTATTTTTGTTTTGGTATAGATAGCTTTTACTTTCTCAACCAGTTCTGCTCTATTATCTTTATAGTCTACTAATTTCCAAGCAAATTCCTTATAAAAGTTTACCCAATTGAATTGATTTTGTTCATCCATAGTATCCTCCAACGGTGTTGTATCTACACCTATTAAATTATGAGTTCGAATTTACCTATATTTTATCATTAAACAT
Organism: Streptococcus sp. 2021WUSS109; assembly: GCF_044427305.1. Taxonomy (NCBI): domain Bacteria; kingdom Bacillati; phylum Bacillota; class Bacilli; order Lactobacillales; family Streptococcaceae; genus Streptococcus; species Streptococcus sp. 2021WUSS109. Next base: position 75,407 of record NZ_JAOTGF010000007.1, on the reverse strand, counting down.
TCCTGTCGTAAACTTAGAATTTATATACTTGTGTAACCGTTTAATGCGGTACCTCAAAATAGTTGCTTTTGATATTTTTATATGATAATATGTGAATGAAAACGTTTTAGAAAGGTATGATGGCTGTGCTGAAATACTCGAAAGTGCTGTTACTTGTCTTGCTTATTGCCACTGGACTATCTTGTATCGGAATCTACTGGCTCGAAAAAGAGCAAAATAGACTATTAAATGAGCAGTGGCATCCCTTGAACATACGCATTATTAATGATCTAGGAACAAAAATTGATGCTATTGGTGGTCCGCAAAATCCGCGTATCATTGGATTCTTTCAGCAAGATGACACTACTGCTATCAGCCAGCGGATTGGTACAGCTTCTGAGGAGGAACTGAAAATAGCTAAACCTGACAATCTATTCCAGAAAGAGTGGATTGTTCTCTATCCTCAAACGCGCAGCAGTCCCTTTGAAAATACTTCTGCCTATGCAGTAATGAAAACCAGTATCAAGGCTGACTGGCTCCATGTGACTACTTCGTCAGAGACGGAATTAGATATTTTTTATGAGAAGGCAGATGAAAGCTTGCTGACCTTGGAAGACTTGGTGCAAGACAAGGAGAGTTTTCGTACTAAACTAAAAACAATCCTAGTTTCAGCTAAAAATGAGGCTGAAATTCAAGTTCAAAAAGATATTTTAGAAATGTTCGAGAGTGATGATTGGTCTGCTATTCCCTTTGCTTACACTGAAAAATCTCTGATATTGGAGAAAGCTGTCATTTCAATTTCTGCATTTGTAGATAGTCTAAATCCCTACTATTTTTCAGAACAAACCCTTGCAGATTTGCGTTTATCAGAAGAATCGCGCCAGGCTTTAGAAGATTCGGTAGATAAGACAATTATCACCTATCCTTGAATAAACGGTGGGAGTGGGAAAGTCGTCATGGATGTCTTTCCCGGCTTCTTTATATTTTTGTTTAACAAATTAAACATTTTTGTGGATTTGAAAAATATTTTTTGTTATACTTGTGTTATGAAAACATCAACACTTGGAAAGTTACTAGAATTACCAAATTTTCACCACTTCTACACCGTTCCAATTAGAGAAAATACGGAGTCTTCTGGAAATTATATAATTGTTTTTGAACAGGACAAGCAACCTGTATTTGTTGATTTGAAAAATGAGACTGGTCACACTTGTGAGGTACGCTTTGCTAGTCATTTTGACAGCGCCGGTCTTTTGGTCGGATTAGGAGCCATTCCTATCAATTATTGGCCTACCTGCCAGATTCTTGGTGTGAAGAAAAATAATAATCGACGAGGACTTAGTCTATCTAGTCTGATGGATGGTTATGGACGTTTACCTATTTTTAAGGAAATGGCAGAGCGTTATAGAGCGCGTGGACAATCAACCATTTATGACCCCTACCGTTATTCATATACTATTGATGAAAAGAAGGTTATTAAGGATAATCAATTAACCCTTATTCCAAAGAAAGAATACGAAAAGATAAAAGATTTCCATCCTTTTTTGCAAACAAAGCATGGAAATGTTTATGCAGTTCCTTGTTTCTATCAAGACAGAAAACGAAATCAGATTACTAAAATCTATATTATGGGCTGGTACTTTTATGAGAAGCAATTAAAAATATCTTGGAAACCTTCTCATTCTCGTAAAAGCCGCTGGCGTTCTTCTCTTGTTTCAGTTGATAAATTATCTGACCGCTTCTTCTTTCAAGGAGAATTGTATAAAAAAGGAACCTATCCAGTGTTCCTGGAAGATCTCACAATAAAAAATAAGGCCTACCAACATCGCCTAGATAGGGAGTTTGCAGCCTTTTTAAGCATTATTGAAGAACAAAAACGGAGAGCACAGCTCCGTGTTAAGTAGAAAATGGTTAGGTTGGTAAATTACCGACCTAACCATTCTTACGATTATCTTTTAGTTTTACAACGACTCGAAACTGGCGATCAGGATGATTTTCTGTATTGGACATCTGAATACGTGCCTCTAGAATATCGCCGTGTCCAAAATAGATTAACCGGCTGATTAGTGAGTTTTTATCCGATGGGATATATCCTAACTTTGTGCCCTGATAAAAGATTGCTACAGCTTCTGAGTCATGTGGGTTTGAAGGTTCTCCGACTAGCTGAACAGGTGTTCCTGGCTTGAGTTGGTCGATTACATCTAGTCCATCATAGTAGGCAAAGGCTGCCAAATGAAAATCTTGCACATTGCGTGTTGGTTCAAATGATGTGAATGTCATGGTCTAACCTCCTAGAGAATCATTATGGTTGATAAACAATTTGATAATCTGCATTGATAATAACACCGTTTTGGTAAATAGTGTAACGGGCATTATCATCGCCTTCCAAAATATTATAAGGAATAGATTCGGTGCGCGTGTAGTTACCTTCAATGACGCGCCAATTGTTTTCGCCTAAAATTGAGTTGGCATAATCAATCGTTTTTGGTCCACTATCCAACTGGACGCCTGTTTCAGTATTTTTTAATGGGTCTATACCGCTAGTGGCTGAATTGGTCAAGCGATAATAGACATCTACCACGTCTGCTGTTGTTTCTTGGCTTATTACAATCATTCTATCGCGCGTAGAGTCAGTAGTGTCTGTCTCAGTTGTATTTGCTTGTGTTCCTTTGGGAATCATTAATAGTGTTACATCGCCAATCGTTGTGTCTACATAGCCTGTTTCAAAAATTCCGTCAGTTATTTTTCCGCGGCCAAGTAAGGACTGGCTATCTGCTACTAATCCTTTGCTATTGAAGACTAGTGAATTTCCTTGGCTATTTTGCCAGGTGCCTAGTATACTATCGTAATTGCCTTGCATTAGAGCATCTATATCCATAGAACTAAGAGAAATCTCACGTTGGATTGTTGATGACGTGCTTGTATTGGCATTAGAAACCTGGGTATCAGCAGTTGAGGTACTTGCAGAACTGCCCTTCTTTTCAGTTTGACAGGCAGAAAGCGACATGATAGTGAGCAAGCCAAGAGCGAGTGCTAAATATTTTCTTTTCATTCTAGCTATCTCCCCTCTAATCTCTATGAATAGTAAAGCCAGTTGCCTGTTTGGTTGCCATAATGGTCATATCAGAAATCTGCACGTGTGCAGGTTGATTTGCAACAAATAGAGTACAGCTGGCAATATCATTTGCTTGAAGAGCATCAATTCCTTGATAGACTGTCGCTGCTCTCTCTTTATCTCCATGAAAACGGACTTGGCTAAAATCAGTCTCAACGATACCGGGTTGTAACGTAGTTACCTTGATATTTTTATCAATCGTGTCAATACGGATCCCGTCTGAAAGCACCTTGACAGCTGATTTGGTTGCAGCATAGACAGCAGCTCCTGCATAGGCGTAAATACCGGCCGTTGAGCCAATATTGATAATATGACCCTCATTATTTTCAACCATTTGTGGCAATAACTGACGTGTCACAGTTAGTAATCCTTTAATATTGGTATCAATCATTGTCATCATGTCAGTCAAATCATAGTCTTGGAATTTGTCCAATCCCAATGCCAGGCCAGCATTGTTTACCAAAATATGAATTTGTCCAACTTCTTCTAAGATTTTTTGACAATTTACAATCGTTTGTTCCATATTCGTAATATCAAATGAATGAACTGATACCTGAACATGGTATTGCTTTTCAATATCTTGCTTAATTTCTTCTAGTTTGTCCAATCTTCGTCCTGTAATGATGATATTATCACTATTAGCAGCAAACACATAAGCGATTGCTTTGCCAATACCACTACTTGCGCCTGTAATCAATACATTTCGTTTCATCACTCTGTCTCCTATTCTCTTTATTATACTACAATTTTACCTAGTTTGTAAAAATGCTGTAGTTAAAAACTCATCAGATTTCCGATGAGTTTGATAGGTATTAAAATAAATTAATGAGGCGCATCAGGTGCATATTAAAACGAACCTGTCTAGCATAGTAGATATTTCCACCATTTACATATAACTTCCCACCATTTAGCAAAGCCAAGGGATGAAAATAGGTATATGTTTCTTCTGTAGTATTCCCTAAGCTTGGTGCTACTACTGTTCTGGAGTATTCTTTAGCTAAAGAGAGTGTATGTTCTCCACCATGCTCAGCAATATAGTCGATGTAGGCTGGACCGAAATTATATGCCTGAACTGCTGTCCAAACCTCTACTCCTTTTTCCTCAGCCAACCGTAGGTTTTCTGTTAGGTAGATAATTCCTTGCCTGATACTCTCTCTACTATCCGTGATAGTGTTAGCATAGCCAGTAGCGGACTCACTTGATTGCATGACATCTGCTTCTTGTCCTTTGGTTTCTGTGTAAATCATTGCTAGGACTAGTTCTTCATTAGTTGGTGTGTCGTTTTCTGCCAATACTTCTTGTACCATAGTTTGATAGGTCATCACTTGCTTGACTGCACTGTAGGTTTGATAGAATTTGTAACCGAGAAAAATCAGCAAAAGAAGTATCAGCGTACGTATCAGTTTTTTCATTTACTTGCTCTTTATGTCTTCAATATTTTTGATAAGAATAGAATAGGTTCCGTTGTCATTTTGAATAAACTCAACCGATTCTGCATCCTCATAGATTGCATTTGGCACAATCAACTCAATTCCGTTTGATAAAGATAGCTTCTGATTTTCAAATTTCTTAAGTTGACGGCTACTATCAATTTCATCGAAGGAAATCTTATCAGGTATGACCTCTTTCAGTTGATCGACGAAATTTAAACGAGCGGTCAGGTTGTTATCGAATAACTGATCAGCCAATTTTTCGGGTGAAAGCTCATTATCTTCTTCCAAATTGTTAAAAATAGCTGACTTGACTTTCGATTGAAATTGAAAATCGCCTTGATGGAAATTGTCAGCAATCTTCTGTGCAGTTTGCTCTACTGCTTTGATTGATTTTTTTGCAGAAATAGCTGGTGTAACTTGCAGAAGATTATCTGAGAAATAATTGAGGAAGGCTCCATTGTGTTTGATTCTTTTCTCAATCAAATGATACTTCCGCGTTTGAAGATTGACAATCAAGGCTTCATCAGGTGCTGAACCTGCTCCAGGTAAATTATTCTGGGTGATTTTTAAAGGACTTCCGCTTTCCAGACCAACGTGGGTGAGATTTTCACGCAGTGAGATTCTCAAAAAGGCAAAATGTTCCACACCATTTCGTTCAAACTCTATGAAAATGAGGTCATTGGTTTTTAAATTCTCAGAAATTGAAAATTCTTCTTTCCATAGATTAGCAATCTTGACAGAGTTGGTCAGTAGGTCACTATCTAAATAGTCAAGAAAAGGATTGTCGGGGTTAAATTGTCCTGTTTTTGCTTCATCAGAAAAGACACGTTCAATCTTTTTACGCAAATATTCTTCTATTTTTGGGCTAACAGTCAAAAGCTGGTCGGCAAGGACCAGCTCTGTATCATCAGGACTAAATTGATGTATGATGGCTTTTTTTACAAATATATCCATTATAAACCTTCGTAAAGTGGGAATTGATCTGTCAAAGCACGCACTTCTTGACGGACTTCCTCAAGAGCAGTTTCATTTTCTGCATTTTCAAGTGCTTTGATAGTTAGTTGTGCAACCTTGCGAGCTTCCTCTACTCCAAAACCGCGAGCAGTAATGGCCGCAGAGCCAATACGGATACCGCTTGTTTTGAATGGTGAGAGTTTTTCGTAAGGAATTGAGTTTTTATTGAGAGTAATATTTACTTCATCCAAGAGATGCTGAGCAACTTTACCATTTTCAACAACTTTGGTCACATCAACGAGGAAGAGATGGTTGTCTGTTCCTCCTGTGATGACTTTAAAGTTAGGGTTTGCAAGGAAGACTTCGGCCATGGCCTTGCTGTTCTCAATCACTTTCTGAGCATAGTCTTTGAAAGCTGGGTCCAAAACTTCTTTGAAAGATACGGCTTTTGCAGCAATGACATGCTCTAATGGACCACCTTGGATGCCTGGGAAGATGGCTGAGTTGATTTTCTTGATGAGCTCTTCATCATTGGTCAAAATTAAACCACCACGTGGCCCACGAAGAGTTTTGTGAGTCGTAGTTGTTGTAATATGGGCATGTGGCACTGGGTTCGGATGAAGACCTGCTGCTACAAGACCAGCAATATGAGCCATATCCACCATCAGTTTGGCACCCACTGCATCTGCAATTTCGCGGAATTTAGCAAAGTCAATTGTACGTGCATAGGCTGAAGCACCTGCTACAATCAATTTTGGCTGTACTTCTTTTGCTTGTTTTAAAATTGCATCGTAATCAAGCAAGCCAGTTTCTTCGTCAACATTGTAAGCTACAAAGTTGTAAGTTTGTCCTGAGAAGCTAACTGATGCTCCGTGAGTCAAGTGACCACCTGCAGCTAAGTCCATTCCCATAACAGTGTCTCCTGGCTCAATCAAGGCCATGTAAGCAGCACAGTTGGCTTGGCTACCTGAGTGTGGCTGAACGTTAGCAAATTTTGCACCGAATATTTCTTTAGCACGTTCAATAGCTAAACTTTCAACTACGTCAACGCATTCCGTACCGCCATAGTAACGACGACCTGGGTAGCCTTCTGCGTATTTATTGGTCAAAATAGAACCTTGAGCTGCCATAACAGCTTTAGAAACAACGTTTTCAGACGCAATCAATTCGATATTATTTTGTTGGCGTTTTTCTTCAGCTTGGATAGCTTCCCAAACTTCTTTATCAAATTCTTTGTAGTTAACTTTGTCAAAAATCATATACGGTACTCCTTTGTATTGGGCTAAATGTGCTTGATAAAACGCTTCTGCATTTTATCGGAGTGATAGCCATTCTTTTCGTAGAAAAGATGGGCTTGGAGACGACTTTCAGCAGAATTGAGGCGAATAAAATGGTAGCCCTCTTTCTGTGCAATTTGCTCAACGGCTTTCAGCAGGCTTGCTCCAATCCCTTGTCCTTGATGATCAGGCAAAACAGCTAGTCCGAGAATATTGAGGCCTGTATCCGAATAGAGACTTTCATAGACTTGTGCGTGAATGTAGCCTTGCACTGCGCCGCTTATGTCATCTATATAGACCAACAAGATATGCCCCAATGTGCTCGTGCATCTAAAAAACTGTCGCTCAGTTTGTTCCAATGAACAATCATACCCTAAGGATTGAGCATTGATTTCTCGGATGACTACCAAGTCACCTTTCTCAATGGGACGAATCATAAAACTACCTCAAATTCTATTTCGGGAATGGCTTTCTGAATCTCTTCGCGGCTGATAGCACCTTGGCGCAAAATCCGCGCTTTCTGTCCAGAAAGGTCCAAAATCGTTGAATCAATGCCTGTCAGAGCTTGGTCATCCTCAATGCCAGGCAAATCAACTGAAAATTGTGCCTGGATGTCCGAAAACTTCTTGCCACTTTCGTTTCCTGAAATATTGGCGGACGGTCCAATAAGTGGGCCAGCCTCTGAAATCAAACGTAAGGTTTGTTCGTGATTGGGAAGACGAAATCCAACAGTATCCAGTCCAGAATTAACCCAAAAAGGAACTTTTTCGTTCGCTTTCAGGATAATCGTTAGTGGTCCTGGCATAAATCTATTATACAGTTTCTCCAGAAAAAAGGGTGTATTTTGACTGAAAAAATAAATATCGTTCAGATTTGAGACATTTAAATTCATTGCCTTGTCCCTCGGACGCTGTTTCAACTGATAGACACGATTGACTGCATCTTCATTCAAGGCTTGGGCAAAAAGCCCATAGACTGTTTCAGTTGGAAGGATAACAGCACCACCATTTTCAAGAATTGTTTGGAGTTTATCCATTGTCATCCGCTACGACCTTTCTATCCTGTCCAAATTGGTCTTTGAGGACTCTAATTCGCTTTTTGGGGAAATGCAGAGCGAGTAAGTCGGTTAGATTTTGCCCTTGCTTGTAGCCAATTTCAAAGTAGAGTTTTCCATTTTCCTTCAAAAATGCCCCTACTTGCTCCGCAATTTGTCTATAGATAGCCATGCCATCTTCTTCCGCAAATAAGGCAAGATGAGGCTCAGAAGTCAATACATTGAGTCCAATTTCGTCTGTGTCATCTGGTGAGATATAGGGCGGATTAGAAACAATGATGTCAAATTGCCCTGTCACAGCTTGAAAGACATCCGATTCTAGAAAGTGAACAGAGACTTGGTTGGTTCTTGCATTTTCCTGAGCCACTGCTAGGGCATCCTTTGAAATGTCAAGCGCTACCACTTCCCAATCAGGTCTAGCTTTTGCAAGGGAAATAGCTATGGCACCGCTTCCTGTACCGATGTCTAAGATACGCAAACTTGCTCCGCTATTTTCCTGCAAAATCAAATCAACTAATTCTTCCGTTTCAGGTCTTGGAATCAAGACTCGCTCATCCACCGCAAACTCCAAGCCATGAAAATCAGCCTTGCCGATAATGTACTGGGCGGGTCGGTGCTGGGAAAGTTGCTGAAAAATCGCATCAATCTCTTCTTTGTCAGCCGGTGTGACTTCCTGACGGAGCAGGAGGAGAAATTCCGTAAAGTTCAATCCCTTTAAGCCACGAAAGGTGAAGGACAGGGATTCTGCCTCTTCACCGATTGCGACTAATTGTTCTTCGTATGCTGCAAATAATTGAGCGTAATTCATTATTTGTTAAGCTCTTCTAGTTTTTGCGTTTGATCGTAGAGAACAAGGGCATCTACGACTTCGTCCATCTTACCTGACAAGATAGTATCCAGCTTTTGCAAGGTTAAGCCGATACGGTGGTCTGTCACACGGTTTTGTGGGAAGTTGTATGTACGGATGCGCTCTGAACGATCACCTGTACCGATAGTTGATTTACGCTCAGCATCCTGCTCATCCTGGGCAATCTGTGCAAAGTGATCCGCAACACGGGCACGGATAATCTTCATGGCCTTTTCACGGTTTTTCTGCTGAGTACGCTCTTCCTGCATTTCCACCTTGATGTTGGTTGGCAAGTGAACGATACGCACGGCAGTCGCAACCTTGTTGACGTTCTGTCCACCAGCACCAGAAGCGTGGTAAATATCGACACGAAGATCTTTTGGATCGATGTCATATTCCACTTCTTCAACTTCTGGCATGATTAGAACGGTTGCTGTTGAGGTGTGGACACGACCTTGGCTTTCTGTCACAGGGACACGTTGAACACGGTGAGCTCCTGATTCATACTTGAGTTTTGAATAAACGGATTGACCAGAGACCATGGCAACAACTTCTTTGATACCGCCGACACCATTATAAGAAGCCTCCATGACTTCAAAACGCCAGCCTTGACCTTCTGCATACTTTTGGTACATGGTCAAGAGGTCGCCTGCAAAGAGGGCAGCTTCATCACCACCTGCGGCACCACGGATTTCCAAGATGATGTTTTTATCATCATTAGGGTCTTTTGGTAAAAGAAGGATTTTCAGCTTTTCTTCGTAAGCTTCTTTATCAGCCTTAGCTTGTTTGAGTTCTTCCTTAGCCATTTCCTCCAAGTCAGCATCACCAGAAGATTCTTTAATCATCTCTTCTGCATCGACAATGTTTTGAAGTACAGTCTTATATTCGCGGTAGGCTGTTACTGTATCACGAGTTGCAGCTTCTTCCTTAGACAACTCCATAAAACGCTTGGTATCGCTGACTACATCAGGGTCAGACAACAATTCACCAAGTTCCTCGTAGCGGTCTTCCACCGCCTGTAATTGATCATAGATGTTCATAATTTTAAGATATTAAGGGCGTTAAACGAACAAAGCAAAAATAGGAGTTTTGACGAAGGACGAAAGCGTCCTAGGAAAAACTATCTTTTTTGCACAGTTCGTAGCCCGTATTCAATTCCTTTCTGTAATATGTAGGTCGTGAAACAGGCACAGTTCGTAGCCCGTATTCAATTCCTTTCTAAATATTTGACCGAACACACTTCTAGTTAGCTTGTAGGGCGTGTTCAATTCCATTAAGATACAAAGCCCGTTAAGCAAGCACAGTCAAAATAGGAATTTTGACCAAGTGTTACAAACACTTGGAGAAATTATCTTTTTGACACAGCTTGTAGGGCGTGTTCAATTCCTTTGCCGTAGTATGTAAGTCATGAAAATTGGCACAGAGTCATAGGCAAATTCAGTTCTATACAGATGCTCAGTTTACAGTCGCTTCTCATTTCATTTTCAAAAATTAGGGTAATTCTTTAATTTCTGGTGAAAAATAATGTTTGCGACAGACAGGAATGTAGGTTTCATTGCCACCAATTTGGATTTGTTCTCCTTCATAAGTAGGTTTTCCATCCTGTGTTCTCAAAACCATTGTCGCTTTTTTAGAACAATATTGGCAGATTGTTTTGATTTCATCTAATTTATCAGCCAATAAGAGCAAATGTTGGGAACCTTCAAATAGTTCATTTCGGAAATCATTTTTAAGACCGAAAGCCATAACGGGTACATCTAATTCATCGACTACGCGAGCAAGTGCGTAGACATGATGACGTCGAAGAAATTGTGCTTCATCAATGAGAACACAGTAAGGACGCGGTTCCATTTTTTCAATAAAACCAAAGATATCCATATCATCGTCAATCGCCACTGCATCTCTTCTCATGCCTATACGACTGGATACAACACCAAAGGCATCACGAGTATCAAGTGCAGATGTCATGATAACAACAGGTTTTCCTTGTTCTTCATAGTTGTGGGCAACCTTCAAAATCTCAATGGTTTTTCCTGAGTTCATTGTCCCATATTTATAATATAATTGAGCCACTTTTCTCTTTCCAATCTTAAATTTTCACTCCTTCCATTCTATCATAAATTGACCATTTAGGAAATAGAAAAACAAGCCCGTTTTGAGCTTGTTTGATATTAAAACCATGGTAAAGAGAGAAATTCTCCAATACATTGGAAAATGATTTTAGCTGCCGTTGGTTTCCACTTGTAGAGCATAACACAACCATATATCAGGCTGTAAAAAGAAAATGCAAGAAACAATGGTCCTTCCCAGATACTCTTGGCAAAAACAGTTGCTACTAGATACAAACATAATCCAGCGAGTAGGAACGATAAAATCATACGGTATTTATAGGCCATGAGTAATCCCTCCTTATAAGAGCAGTATAGCATGCAATGTAAACGTTGTTAATGTTTTTTCTTACTCGCACCCAACTCCATCTCCATCACGGTCTAAATGACTACCGTAACCTGGTTCTCCACGATAGATAGGTGCAGCTCCTGCTTGTCTAACTGCCTTACAATTTGGATAATATGTGTTTTGAGATGGTGTAGCAGCAAATTGCTGAACTTGGCTCTGTGCTTCTGCCATTTTTTGCGCTTCGGCGGCGAGACGTTCTTCCTCCTCTTTACGTGCTTTCTCAGCAATAGCTTTTTCAGCATTCCAATATTTGATAATGACTTTGCTATCTTTTTTGATGACCTTATCGTTCATCTCGTTAAAAGATTTTCCGTCAATCTCGACCGCAATGATTTGTCCGTTTTTAGCAATTTCATTGGTCTCTGTTGCTACTTCAGATACTTGAGAAAAACCACCGTCGGTAAACAATTTTTTAGTATCTGTAGCTGTTTTCGTTGAAATGGATGATGGCAGTTCAGCGAAGCTAGAGAAATCGTAGTAGGTAATTACAATGGGGGTTGATTTTTTGCTGATAATCTCCTGTTTGGTGGGCAATTGAATCTCTGCACCACCTAGACTAATTTTTTGAATTTTTTCGTGCTTTGCTTTATCCTTGTCTGCAACAGCAGTCCACTTTATGTCTGTAAATCCTGCTGATTTTAGTTGTTTTTCGAGCTCTGGTTTTGTTTTAGCCTCTGCTAGATTTTCTGGTAGTTTGATGTTATCTTTGCTAACGTCAAAATAGGTTAATGTGACAGGGAGACTAGTAGAGTAAAAATGATTGGATTGATAGGTGTGATTTCCGATTTGAAGGCGATCAATTTTATCTTTTTTGTCCGCATTGCCTTCTTCTACTAGCAGAACAGGAGTTAGTTCGACTTGCTTAAAACCTGAATCTTTCAGCTCTTTCTCGACATCTGCTAAATTTTTAGAAGCTGGTAGGTTGAATTCAACGGCATCTTTTTTGGGAACATGGTAGGAGATTGTAATTGAGATGTTTTTTAAAGCACGTCCTTCCTTCCAATCTTCTCCGTCAACAGAGACGAGTTCGACAAGATTGCTTTCACCTATTTTTCCAAATTCTAAATCACTAAGTTCCACCCCCTGAATATTTTTAAAACCTGCTTCCTGAAGATGTTTTACGACTGTTACATACTGTTGTCCATAAAGGTCATCTTTTTTTGGAAGCTCAGCAGTCATTAATTGTGAACCGATAAATGTTGTAAGTAGGATGCCACCAGTTATTCCTGCTGTTTTCCGATTAAGAAACTTTCTAGATTTTTTAATTGACGTTTCGCTAACTATCTGAGTTGCTTTTTTCTTAAACATAAATCATTCTCCTTATTGTTTGTTGTGATATTATTATAACAAAATATAAATATATTTTGCAATATCTTATGAAAATATCCTTGGAGAATCATAAAAACTATGGTACAATAAACGAAAAATAAAGGAGGAAATATATGCCATTTGTACGTATTGATTTGTTTGAAGGACGCACAGAAGAACAAAAGATTGCCTTAGCACGTGAAGTTACCGAAGTTGTATCTCGTAATACTAATGCGCCCAAAGAAGCCATTCATGTCTTCATCAATGATATGCCTGAAGGGACTTACTACCCACAAGGTGAAATGAAACGAAAATAAGAGAAAACACTCTTGCAAGAAAATGCAGGAGTGTTTCTTTGTATCAAGTTTATTTCTTATCGTCTTCATCCATGCTGAGAACGCTGAGGAAGGCTTCTTGTGGGACTTCGACAGATCCGATGGCCTTCATCCGTTTTTTACCAGCTTTTTGCTTTTCTAGGAGTTTGCGTTTACGGGAAACGTCACCACCATAACACTTGGCCAAAACGTTCTTCCGAAGAGCCTTGATGTCGCTACGGGCAACAATTTTCTGACCGATAGCTGCTTGTATTGGTACTTCAAACTGTTGACGCGGAATGATTTTCTTGAGTTTGTCCACGATAATTTTCCCACGTTCGTAGGCAAATTCCTTGTGGACGATAAAGCTGAGGGCATCGACCTTATCGCCATTGAGGAGAATATCCATTTTCACCAACTTGGATGAACGGTATTCAGAAATCTCATAGTCGAAGCTGGCATAACCACGAGTGGATGACTTAAGTTTGTCAAAGAAGTCAAAAACAATCTCCGCAAGTGGAATTTGGTAGATGACATTGACACGATTATCATCGATGTAATCCATAGTCACAAAGTCACCGCGTTTGCGTTGGGCCAATTCCATGACTGCACCGACGTATTCCTGTGGTACCATGATTTGTGCCTTAACGTAAGGCTCTTCGATAGTGGCGATCTTGGTTGGGTCTGGGAATTCGGATGGGTTGGCTACATCAATCATTTCACCGTCCGTCATGTTGACATGGTAGACAACCGACGGTGCTGTCATGATGAGGTCAATGTTAAACTCACGCTCAATCCGTTCCTGAATAACATCCATGTGCAGGAGACCTAAGAAGCCACAACGGAAACCAAAGCCGAGGGCCTGCGATGTTTCTGGCTCAAACTGTAAGCTGGCATCGTTGAGTTGGAGCTTTTCCAAGGCTTCACGGAGGTCATTGTACTTGTTGGAATCGATTGGATAGATACCTGCAAAGACCATTGGATTCATCTGCTTGTAGCCCGCTAGTGGCTCGCTGGCAGGATTTTCTGCCAAGGTCACTGTATCACCGACACGGGTATCTGCAACTGTCTTGATGGAGGCTGCAATGTAACCAACATCACCAGTCGCCAAGTAATCACGACCGATTGCTTTGGGTGTGAAAATCCCCACTTCCGTCACATCGAAAGTCTTACCATTGCTCATCATCTGAATGGTATCACCAGGTTTTACCACACCATTGACGATACGAACTTGCAGGATAACGCCTCGATACGGATCGTAAACCGAGTCAAAAATCAAGGCTTGCAATGGAGCTTCGACATCACCAGTCGGTGCTGGAACCTTCTCCACGATCTGCTCCAAGATTTCCTCGATACCAATACCTGCCTTGGCTGATGTTGGCACTGCTTCAGAAGCATCCAAACCAATCACATCTTCGATTTCCTGACGGACACGTTCTGGGTCTGCTGCTGGTAGGTCAATCTTGTTAATGATTGGCAAGATTTCCAAATCATTGTCCAAGGCTAGGTAAACGTTAGCCAAGGTCTGTGCTTCAATCCCTTGAGCCGCATCCACCACTAAAATAGCCCCCTCACAGGCCGCAAGAGAACGCGATACTTCATAGGTAAAGTCAACGTGTCCTGGTGTGTCAATCAAGTGGAAAATGTATGTCTCTCCATCTTTAGCTGTATAGTTGAGTTCGATTGCGTTGAGTTTAATTGTGATGCCACGCTCGCGTTCCAAGTCCATACTATCTAGCAACTGGGCTTGCATTTCACGGCTGGAAACTGTTTCTGTCTTCTCAAGAATACGGTCAGCCAAGGTTGATTTACCATGGTCTATGTGAGCAATAATGGAGAAATTACGAATTTTCTCCTGTCGTTTTTTCAAATCTTCTAAATTCATGTTTCTTCCTCTACAAGGGTATTACACCTCATTATATCAGATTTAGTGATAATTTTCCATAAGAAAAACACCTAGAAAACTAGGTGTCTGCTCTGCTATTTTCCCAGCCAAAGACCGATCTCGCGTTCGGCTGCTTCTGCACTATCTGAGCCATGAACGACATTTGCCACAATTCCCTCAACGGGCGCTGTCGCAAAATCTCCACGAATAGTCCCAGGTAGGGCGTTTACTGGATTGGTAGCTCCCATCATATCTCGCCAAGATTTGATAATTTCTGGGCCTTCTATAATGCCAGCTATCATCGGCCCGCTCGTCATATATTGTACTAATTGCGGGAAGAAAGTTTTATCTGTCAAATGATCATAATGTTGACTGATTAGCTCTTCTGTCGCTGTAACCATTTTTAAATCTCGGATTTGAAATCCCCTGCGTTCGATACGTGAAAGAATTTGTCCTGCAAGTCCACGCTTAAGAGCATCTGGTTTGATGATGAAGAAAGTACGTTCCATGATTTTTCTCCTGGACTGTTTATTAGATGTTACTTAAGATAGCATCCCATGCCTGATCGTATCCGTGACGAGTCTCAGAAGAAAAGATAACGAATTGATCATTTTTATCAAAATCCAATTTCTTTTTAATCATCGATTCGTGCTTATTCCACTTTCCTCGTGGGATTTTATCAGCCTTCGTTGCCACAATAATAACAGGAATTTCATAATATTTCAAGAAATCATACATTTGAACATCATCTGCTGATGGCTCATGACGCATGTCTACTAAACTCACCACAACACGTAGATTTTCTCGTGTCGTCAAATACTCTTCAATCATTTTGCCCCATTTAGCACGCTCAATCTTGGAAACCTTGGCATAGCCATAACCGGGCACATCGACAAAACGAATCTTATCATCAATATTGTAAAAGTTTAACTGCTGGGTCTTTCCTGGTTTTCCCGAAGTACGAGCTAGATTTTTTCTTCCCAAAAGGGTATTGATAAAGGAAGATTTTCCAACATTTGACCGACCAGCTAGGGCGATTTCAGGAATATCATCTTCTGGATATTGGGCCTTTGAAACTGCACTTAGCAGAATTTCAGCATTATGTGTATTGATTTCCATTGTTTACCTTTCATAAATAAGGGGAGAAAGCTCGTAGCTCACACCCCTCCTTGTACTTCTTTAAGCTGTTTCAAGCAATGGTTTTTCCTTGCCATCTACTGCTGCTTTTGTCACTCGCACACGTTTGACTTCATCTTGACCTGGAACTTCAAACATGACATCCAACATGGTTTCTTCGATAATGGAACGAAGTCCACGCGCTCCTGTTTTCCGCTCGATCGCCTTCTCAGCAATGGCCAACAAGGCATCCTCGTCAAAATCCAACTCTACATCATCGTAAGACAATAGCGTTTGGTATTGTTTAACCAGTGCATTCTTAGGCTCCGTCAAGATGCGAACCAAATCTTCTGTTGTTAACTGGTCTAAAGCTGCAAATACAGGCAAGCGACCAATCAACTCTGGAATGATACCAAATTTTTGAATATCATCAGCGATAATGTGTTGCATATATGAATCTTTTTCATCAATAGCACGGTTGTTTTGACCGAAACCGATGATTTTCTCACCTAGACGCTGTTTGACAATTTCCTCGATACCATCAAAAGCACCACCTACGATGAATAAAATGTTTTTGGTATCCACATGGATCATTTCTTGGTTAGGATGCTTGCGTCCGCCTTGTGGTGGCACGCTGGCAACTGTTCCCTCAATGATTTTCAAGAGAGCCTGTTGGACACCTTCACCCGAAACATCGCGGGTAATGGATACATTTTCACCTTTTTTGGCAATCTTATCAATTTCATCCACATAGATAATTCCTCTCTCAGCACGGTCAATGTTAAAATCCGCTGCCTGCAAGAGTTTAAGAAGGATATTTTCCACGTCTTCACCAACGTAACCAGCCTCAGTTAATGCTGTCGCATCTGCAATGGCGAATGGTACATTCAAACTTTTAGCCAAGGTTTGAGCCAAGAAGGTCTTACCAGAACCAGTTGGACCAATCATGAGGATATTTGATTTTTGCAAGTCGACATCGCTTTCATCACGGTTATCTTGGAAATTGATACGTTTGTAGTGGTTGTAAACAGCTACTGCCAAGGCACGTTTTGCACGATCTTGTCCAATAACATAATTGTTTAAAATATCGAGCAATTCCTGTGGCTTAGGTGTGTCAGCCAAGTCTGTCAACACTTCTTCTGCTAGTTCTTCACGAATAATTTCTTGAGCTAACTCCACACACTCATTACAAATGAAGACATTGTTTCCTGCAATAATTTTTTTAACTTCTTCTTGATTTTTTCCACAAAATGAGCAATAAATCAACTCATGGGTATGCTTAACAGCCATGTAATTCCTCTTTCATATCTCTTATCTAAATAAAAAGCCATAAATGGCATGAATGCTATTAACCAGATTGGTAAATGCATTCAACAAAAATAAAATAGCTAAACCAAATCGTTTCTTTCTAAAGGCTTGAATCGCACAAAGAACACATATTCCACAGAGAAGTACTGAAAATAAACCGAATAAACTTCTCTCCATGCCTAACCATCTCTTCTTTCATAGGTTTTTATTGTAAAATCATACGGGTTTTTCTCGTCTTTTGGACGTAAATTGGCGCTTTGTAGCTGAAATTTCTCCATAGGAAATGCTTTCGGAAAATACACATCGCCATTAAATTGACCGTGAATATCTGTCACTATTAATGTTTCAATGTAAGGTGCAAAAGCAGTAAAAATTTGTCCCCCACCAAGCACAAATAGTGTCTGCTCCTGCTTGTTATACCAATCTAGGACATCTTCCACACTGTGTAAAATGTTAACACGTTCACTCTCTAGTTGATAGGTTTTATCCGTTGTCAAAACGATGGTGTGACGATTGGGAAGAGCACGTTTACCCATGCCGTCGAAGGTTATACGTCCCATCACCATCGTGTGACCTGTTGTCGTTTCTTTGAAATGAGCGAAGTCAGCTGGCAATGACCAAGGAAGTCTATCACCTTTTCCAATCAATCCATTTTCATCTTGAGCCCAAATGGCAACAATCTTTTTAGTCATTTTCTCTCACTTTCCGTCCTATCATTCTATCAAAAAAACATGAAAAATGCACTTACCAAGTAGGCCAAGCGCAAATTTTTATCATGTTGAAACTATCACCAACTCCTCAGAGATAGGGAGGAGTCCGAGATTCGTAGAATGTGAACCTCGCTGGTGTTGGAAAGCCCCTCATCTTAAATCGCTAAGTCAAAATTAAGTTGCGGTTTAACTGGCTTCAAAAGTCTGAGTATAGACTGTTGAAGGTTGGAAGTGAAACAGGTCGGGGAATTGTTTCAGCCCGAGCCTAAAAATAAAGAAGCGAGGTAAAAGAACGAAGTTCTTCACTGCTAATCCAGTTAAATTGCTAGATCGAATTTTAACTGCGGCTTAACCGGCTCATAGTCCACCAACTCAAAATCTTCTGCTTTAATATCAAAAAAGTTTGTTCCGTCTGGGACGTTCAAGACCAAACGAGGCTCTACTTCAGATGGTGTACGACGGAGCAATTCTTCAGCTTGTTCAAACTGATTGTCATAGATGTGAAGATTGTTGATGAAATAGAAAAACTTCCCAACCTTCCAGCCAAAATGTTTAGCAATCATCATCTGAAGGGCTACATACTGCATCGCGTTGATATGATGGGCTACTAGCATATCATTTGACCGCTGAGTTAGAGTTGCATCCAGGTAAATCTCCCCATTCACTCGTCGAACGTCAAACATAGTCTGAAAGGCACATGGCAAGAGACCTGCAGATTGGTCAAACGCTTCATAATCCCACAAAGAAATCACATTGCGGCGATTCCATGGATTTTCCTCCAATTGCTTGAGGATTTTTGAAATGATGTCATGTTTTTTCACAATAGCACCGTAACGTTCACCGATTGTCCCTGTCCCTTCAACTTCCCAGTCATTCCAATATTGGACACCGTATTTTTCCTGTAAAACCGACAAATCATTGGTCTGGTCTTGGTAAATCCAGAGAATTTCCTTGATGGCCGACTTAATTGGAATAGGTCTAAGTGTTGTAATAGGAAACTCGCCCTTAGACAAATCATATTCAGCAAAGGCACCTGTAACGTACTTGGAATTAGCTACATTTCCATCCTTGTAACGTGGGCGAGCATTTTCTGAAAAAACGCCCTCTTCCATAATCTTACGAATGTTTTCTTTAAAAATAATATCTGCTTTAGTCATGGTCTTAGTATAGCAAATTCTAGCAAAAAACTCCAGTTTTGCACCGGAGTTCTCATTTGAAAAAGAATGAATAAAAATTAAGGTGGAACAAACCAGATAGGGCAGTTATTAGGCTGAACTGTATAAAATACAAGGCAACCAAGAGAACACTCAACAATATCTGACGAACATTTTTAGTGTAAATAGCCGTTGGTAAGCTGGCTAGTCCGAAAAATGGAATGATGAAAAATGTTAGTTTAAAATTCACATTTACAATATCAAACCATTGCCCTATTGGCAAAAATAGCATGACGAAGAGAAAAATTGCGATACCATACAAAACTAGATTTAATCTTTTTAGTAAAGTCAGGTTCATAACCGCTCCTTCTAGGGGCCAAATATAAAGTAGCCAATACCGAATATCAGAGGAAATGAGATTATTAAGAAGATACTAATCAAACCAGTCCACAATTTTTTATAATAGATAGATAGTATGAGAATTAGAGCCCCCAGTAGAGGGAGAATCAACATGGTTGCTACGTTTCCCCAGCTAGACGGGAAAAACCAGTCACGAATCCAGTTATCAAGGAAAAAAGCAGATAACAAAATCAATAAACCAAGAATGGTCAGATAGTTGATTATTTTAGACATGTTTACCTGTTTCATAAGGTGACACTCCTTTCTCTTTACACTTTCATTGTACGCTTAAATACTACATTTTTCAATATATGTATATAAAGAAAATGTGACAGCGGAATTGAAAAAAAGCAGAGTTTCCCCTGCTTCAGTTATTATTTCAAAACAAGTGATGCTGCGCCCAATACACCTGCATCATTACCACGTGTTGCCAAAACAATTTGTGTACTTTCCTTAATTTGTGGGAAGCTATTTTCAGCAAAGACCTTACGAACGCCATCCAATAAGAACTCTCCCGCAGCTGATACACCACCACCCAGAACGATGTAGGCTGGATTGAGGACTGCAGCAATGTTTGCACAAGCAACACCTAAGTATTCTGAGAAGTGACGGTAGACAATCAAAGCCAAGTCATCGCCTTCTTTTGCCAAATCAAAGACATCTTTAGCCGTTACATCTTGCCCATCATCAATCATTTGTTTCAGTTTTGCATCGCCTGCGTATTGGTCCGCATAACGACGGCTAAGGTTGACAATACCTGTCGCTGAAGCCACGGTTTCCAAGCAACCTTTCTTACCACAAGTACATGCAAATGGCTCATCAAAGTCAACTGTGATATGGCCCAATTCGCCACCAGCGCCTTTGACACCACGAATCAAGTTTCCAGCAGCGATGACTCCGCCACCAACACCTGTACCAAGCGTCATAAAGACAACGTTTGGATTGTTGTTTCCAGCACCAACCCACTGCTCACCTAGAGCTGCTACGTTTGCATCATTGTCGATAAAGAATGGTAAACCGAGCGCAGATTCAAACTGATCTTTAACCAATTGCAAGGTCTTCCAGTTGAGGTTATAGGCTCCGATAACAGTGCCAGCTTCACTATCAACGATACCAGGAGACCCCATACCAACACCCAAAAAGTCATCTTTTGTCAAACCATGGGTTTCAAATCGCTGCTTGATACTGTCAATAATATCAGGTACAATGTGACTTCCCTCATCCAAAATATTGGTCTTGATAGACCATTTTTCTTGAATTTCTCCTTCAGTAGTCAAAATGGCCAATTTAACAGAAGTTCCCCCAAGGTCAATACCGATAATTTTTTTAGACATAATCATCACCTCAAATGTATTTTCTTTATTATAACACAATGCAAAGGTTTGCGTAAAGCCTTTGCAAAAATTTGTACGGATAAAAATAAATTGCTCTATCGAAAGAGATAGAGCAAAATTAAAAATTGAATATGTAAGATAAACCTTCCAATGGAAAAGAGCATAACTGTCGTAAAATTACTACCTTCTTTCGTTCCATTATAGAGAAAAAGAGTAGAAATAAAGGTAAATCCCAAAGCAAACCCCACCATCTGCAAGTCGTGATAAGACTGACTATAAAAATACAAGGTGCTTGTCAGCAATATCATGGATAGGATAGTTAAAATCAAGCGCAATGTATTCATTTTTTGGGTCTTTAGATAGCTAAACAAAGCCGCTCCCAAGGTCACCAAGAGATAGATGACCATATATGACATGACAAGAACTTTCATCTAGCCCTCCAGTTCGCTCAAATACTCATACCGCTCATATTTTTCCAAGAGCAGGTCGTTTTTCTCATCCAATTCCTTCTGCAAATCGGACAATTTTGTAAAATCACTACCACAGGTCAGCATTTCCGCCTCGATTTTCGCAATCCGCTCCTCCAAGTCAGCAATATCCTCTTCGATGGTTGCCCATTCCTGCTTCTCAAAGTAGGACATCCGCTTCTTGTTCTCTTTGACCTTCTCGGTTTTCTCCTTTGGTTTTTCCAAGGAAATGGCAGAGCTGGAAGCCAGAAAGGCCTTCTCATCCAGATAGTCTGTGTAGTTGCCAAAGAAAGTCTCTATACCGCTATCTTCGAAAGCCAAGATTTTATTGGCTACCTTGTCTAGGAAATAACGGTCGTGACTAACGGTAATGACTGGACCAGTAAAGCCCTGCAAGAAATGTTCCAAGACTGTCAGAGTCGCTATGTCCAAGTCGTTGGTCGGCTCATCTAGTAAGAGAACATTGGGCCGTTGCAAGAGAATCTTCAGCAAATAAAGTCGCTTCTTCTCCCCACCAGACAACTTTTCAATCAGGGTACCATGGGTATTACGTGGGAAGAGGAATTGTTCTAAGAGTTCGGCAATAGAAACCATACCAGATGTCGTCTTAGCTTCTTCTGCCACTTCCTGCAAGAAATTGATGACCCGCTTGCTTTCGTCCAAGCCCTTGATGGTCTGAGAAAAATAACCGATACGGATAGTTTCACCAATATCTACCTTACCGCTGTCTGCCTGCAAATCACCTGCAATAAGATTGAGTAAGGTAGATTTTCCTTTACCATTATCACCGACAATTCCTATGCGGTCCTTGTTTTGAATGAGCAGGTTAAAGTCTTTTAAAATGGGCTTGTCAGGATAGGAAAAGCTGACATTTTCAAAGTTAATGACTTTTTTACCGATACGAGAGGTTTCAAAATTGATTTCCAGTTCGCTATCGTCTATCTTGTTGGCTAAATCGCCTTTGAGGTCATGGAAACGATTGATACGGGCCTGTTGCTTGGTTGCACGAGCTTGAGGTTGTCTGCGCATCCAAGCCAGCTCTTGTTTGTAGAGCTGCTCTTTCTTATGGCGAAGGGCGGCATCTCGCTCGTCCTGTTCTGCCTTCAAGCGAACATAGTCCTGGTAATTTCCCTGATATTCGGTTAAGCTGGCGCGGTCCAATTCAAAAATCCGTGTCGCCACATTGTCCAAGAAATAGCGATCGTGGGTAATAAAGAGAACAGACTTTTTAGTATTTTTCAAGAAAGTCGTCAACCACTCAATGGTATCAATGTCCAGGTGGTTAGTCGGTTCATCCAGCAAGAGCAAGTCAGCATTGCCAAGGAGGACTTGGGCCAATTGCACTCGTCTACGTAGACCACCCGATAACTCAGCAACGGTTTTGTTGAGGTCTGTTAGCCCAAGTTTCGACAAGACAGTCTTGACCTGGCTTTCAATCTCCCAAGCATTGAGAGAATCCATCTCAGCCATGACTTTCTCCAGTCTTGCTTGACTGGCTTCATCGTAATGAGATAAGAGCAGCTCGTATTCACGAATCAGCTGGGTTTCACGGAGGTCAGATGAAAGAATGGTGTCTAAAACTGTCTTACTTTCATCAAAATCAGGTTCCTGGGTCAGATAGGCGATTTTATAGGCATTTTTAGTGCGAAAAGGCGACACGTCTCCATCAAAACCGATGCGACCTGACAGAACATCCAACAAAGTCGTCTTTCCAGTACCATTGACCCCAATAATCCCGATTCGGTCGCCCTGATGGATGATGAAAGACAAATCAGCAAAGACCGTTTTATCACCGACAGATTTAGTCAGGTGTTCAACGATAAAATCACTCATTCTCTAAAATTCCTTTCACAAATGTCATAATCGCTTGCTCTTCGTTTTCCAGCTGTCCTTCCACAATCTGGAATTCCACCTCTTTGAGTAGTTCTCCTAGTACTGGACCAGGTTTGAGGTCAAATGCTTTCATCAGATGACCACCATTGACAACAATTTCATGCTTGTCATGGATAGTCAAGGCTTGGTCAATCTTGTCAATTGCTGCAAAATCTGTAACAAGACCTTGTGCTTGACGGAGTTCCTCTACTAAGTACAAGAATTCTTTGCCATACTTGAAACAGATTTGCTTGGTAACAGGTCCTTCTTGGCGGAGCTGGTAAATCTCTACCAACTTGACCACGCTGCGTTGGAAATCATTGCTGGTTTTCCATTTTTTCAGGAAGGACTTGATGTTATCAATACCTAGGCAGACAAAGAGCAGGGCCCAAGCTTGTTCAGATGTCGAAAAGCAAAATTCCTCTGTCAGACTTGTTAGCATGGCCTCTAATTCATCACTTTTTCCAGCTAAATCAGGCAAGAAATTGTAAGCCTTGGAATCAATCATAGCGCGCAAGCCTTTTCGCCAAAAGTCCGCCATCAGGAGTTTATCAAACTCGATAAAACTACGTTCCACCGAGATTTTTTCCAAAAGCGGTGCGGTTTGAACCATGGCTTCAAAGGTCGTCGGTTCAATCTCAAAGTCCAAGGTCGCCGCAAAGCGAAATCCACGCATGATACGGAGAGCATCTTCGTTGAAACGCTCAGCCGGGATGCCTACAGCCCGTAGGGTGCGGTTTTCTAAGTCATTCATCCCATCAAAGAGGTCAACAATCTGTGCATCTTCATCCAGAGCAAAGGCATTGACTGTGAAGTCGCGACGTTTGAGATCCTCTTCTAAGGAACGCACAAAAGAAACCTGACTCGGCCTACGGAAGTCGACATACTCCTCCTCTGTACGAAAGGTGGTGATTTCATACTCCTTTTTCCCCTCTAATACCAACACCGTACCGTGTTCAATTCCGACATCAATAGTCCGTGAAAAGATTTGTTTCGTTTCCTGAGGGTAGCTGGATGTCGCAATATCGACATCATGAATAGGCCTACCGAGAATGGCATCACGAACGGAACCGCCAACGAAATAAGCCTCGTAACCAGCTGCTTTAATTTTCTCTAAAATCGGCAAAGCCTCCTGAAACTCAGAAGGCAGATTGTTTAATTTCATAATAAGTGTTCCAAACCATAAACGAGTTGTGAGCGTTTGACTACCTCTTTAATGCCGAGATTGACACCGCCCATAAAGGAAATACGATCGTAAGAGTCATGACGAATGGTCAAGCCTTCTCCCTGTGCCCCAAAAATCACTTCCTGATGGGCAACAAGGCCTGGCAAGCGTACTGAGTGGATACGGAAGCCGTCAAATTCTGCACCGCGAGCGCCAGCAATCAGTTCTTCTTCATCCGCTGCACCTTGAGTCTGTGACGGACGGACTTGTGAAATGAGTTCGGCCGTTTTGACAGCCGTACCACTCGGTGCATCCTTTTTCTTATCATGGTGTAATTCAATGATTTCAAGATTTGGGAAATACTTGGCTGCCTGTGCTGCAAATTGCATAAGCAAGATAGCGCCAATAGCAAAGTTAGGAGCAATCAAGCCTCCCAAGCCCTTCTCAGCAGACAAGGCGGTTAATTCTTCAATTTCTTCTGGGGTAAAGCCCGTTGTTCCAACCACAGGTGCAAAGCCGTTCTCCAAGGCAAAGCAAGTGTTTTCATAAGCAAATTTTGGCGTTGTAAAATCCACCCAGACATCAGCTTCTAGGCTGGCAACTTCTTCTTTGGTCTTGAAAACAGGAACACCATCTACTTCTGTTTCTGTCGCAAATGGGTCTACCAAGGCAGCCAGACTAAGTTCTGCGTCACCCTTGACCATCTCAACAGCCGTTGAGCCCATTTTTCCTTTGAATCCTGCGATAATTACCTTAATTGTCATGCAAACTCCTATTCAATAATGGGAGAAATACCAAAGGCCACTGCCCCTTCTCCCAAGTGCGTACCGATGACCGAACCAAATGACACGATTGGTAAATCGCTACCGACACCTGCTTCTTCCAACTGCTGTTTAAAGTTTTCAGCCTTCTGAGGTGCGTTGGCGTGAATAATAGCAATCTGATATTGTCCTTCTTTGGTTTGTTCTTGGAGGATTTCCAAGAGTCGCTTAATGGCCTTCTTCTCCGTCCGAACTTTTTCATACACTTCAATCTTACCCTCGCCTGTAAAATACAGAATAGGTTTGATGCTCAAAAGATTGCCAAGCAAGGCTGCACCATTGGACAAGCGACCACCTTTTACCAAATGATTGAGGTCATCAACCATGATGAAGGCTGTAGTCTTCCCAATTTCTTGGTCCAATTTCCCAGTAATCTCTTCAAAACTAAGTCCCGCATCAGCCCATTTGAGAACATTTTCGACCATCATGCCTAAAGGAGCCGATGTGATTTTGGTATCTGGAAAGGCAACGGTTAATCCTTCAAATTCATCAGCCAAATATTGAATATTTTGATAAAAACCTGAAATACCTGATGACAAGAATAAGCCAAGTGCGTGTGTATAGCCTTTCTCTGTTAATTTAGCCAGAATTTCTTCTAGTTCCATCAAACTCGGTTGACTTGTTTTAGGTAATTCTTTCGATGAAGCCATTTTTTGATAAAACTCTTCAACCGTCAAATTTTGCCCTTCGATATAATTTTCCCCATCGATGCTGACTGGAATACTTAGGACAAACAGGTCATCCCGCTCAATACTTTGAACATTCAAAACAGCCGATGAGTCAGTTATAACTGCTAATTTCATATTAAAACTCCAAATTCACTCCTGGTGCATCAAAGGCGATTTCAGTAACCTCATAAGTCATTCGTTTTAAAATGTCCAAAAGAGGCTCTACCAAAACACGTTTTTCCTCATCAGTAAATTCAGTTGGCTCTTCTACCAATCGATTTGGTAAGTGAACGGCCTGACTCATGGCACCTGAAATCACAAAATGATCTAGTACAATCATAAAGCGCAAAATGGTAATCATCGATGTTCGATTTTCTGCACGATTTTGCTCAATCAATTGAAAGTCAACTTTCAATTTTGTTTCCGGAATTCCGTTCTCTTTTTCCCACGCATGATTGCGGGCATCAAAATGATACTGATTGACAAATTCTTTATCGCGAATGATTTCCATTTCAAGACTCCTCTAATAACAATAATACTCACATTATACCATAATCCTCGTGAAATAGCTAAAAAACCTTGCCAGAAGCAAGGTTTCAATTAAAATTATTTAGCTTTACGAAGTGCTCCGTAAAGGACACCTGATACAACCGCACCGATCAAAACATAGGCGATGTAAAGCAATGGATTAGATGTCAAAGCGATAACGAAGATACCACCGTGAGGAGCCATCAATTGGATGCCTGACAAACCAACCAAGGCACCTGCAAGGGCAGAACCAGCGATAAAGCTTGGGATTGCACGAGCTGGGTCAGCAGCACCAAACGGAATCGCACCTTCAGTGATGAATGAAAGCCCCATAACAATGTTTGTCAAACCTGAGTTACGCTCTTCTTGTGTGAATTTGTCTTTGAAAAGAAGGGTTGCAACGAATACTGCCAACGGTGGAACCATACCACCTGCCATTACCGCTGCCATGGCAACAGAACCACCATCTGCAACAGTTGCTGCAAGTGTACCTGTACCGAAGACATAAGCTGCCTTGTTGACTGGACCACCCATATCGACTGCCATCATACCACCGAGGACAAGGCCGAGGAGAATAGCAGAGCTACCTTCAAGACCTGCAAGGAAGTTGTTCATACCTGTGTTGATTGCTGCCATTGGGATGTTAACGAAGAACATCAAGAAACCAGTGATTGCTGTTCCCAAAAGTGGCAAGAGCAAGATTGCATTCAAACCTTGGAGTGATTTTGGCATATTACGCAAAGCGTTGCGAAGAACGAGCACTACACCACCAGCAAGGAAACCACCAACAAGGGCACCCAAGAAACCAGATGATACACCTGCAAGAGCAAGCGTTTCTTCACCACCAGCTGCGTAAGGAATTTTACCGAACGCAAGACCGCTACTAGCAATTGCACCAGCTACGAAACCTGCAACCAAACCTGGTTTTTCAGCGATTGAGTAAGCAATATAACCTGCTAGAAGTGGCAACATGAAGCCGAAGGCTGCTCCACCGATCTTCATGAACATAGCTGCGATTTCATGGTATGAACCAAGACTACCAAGGCTGTCTTGTGGCACACCTAGAGCTCCATCGAATAGGAAGGCAAGGGCAATCAAGATACCGCCACCGATAACGAATGGCAACATTTGAGACACACCACTCATCAAGTGTTTATAGAACGCTTTGCCAAGACTGAGTTTTTCTGAAGATTCCACAGTAGCTGCTCCTTCTGACGCAGTGTAGGCTGATGCTTTACCATCCAAGATAAGGTTAATTAATTTTTCTGGTTGTTTGATTCCAGCTGCAACTGGCCGAGATACCAAAGGTTTGCCATTGAAGCGAGGCATATCAATAGCCTTATCTGCTGCGATGATAACACCTGCTGCATTCTTAATGTCTTCAGCGGTTAGTTTGTTTCCAACACCTGAAGCACCGTTGGTTTCAACCTTGATGTCAACACCCATCTCAGCAGCTTGTTTCTTAAGTGCTTCTTCTGCCATGTAAGTGTGGGCGATACCTGTTGTACATGCTGTAACAGCAACGATAAATGGACGGTCACCATTTGGTGCTGCAACTACTTCTTCGGCAGCCTTATCTGCTGCTTCAGCTTCGTCAAAGACTGAAATGACTTCTTCTGGGCTAGAAACACCACGAAGTTTGTCAGCAAATCCAGGCTTCATCAAGTATTTAGACAATTCAGCAAGGGCAGCCAAGTGTGTATCGTTTGCACCTTCTGGAGCTGCAATCATGAAGAACAAATCAGTTGGTTGACCATCAAGACTTGCATAGTCGACACCTTTGTTTGATTTTGCAAAGAGAACAGTCGCTTCTTTTACAGCCGCATTCTTAGCGTGTGGCATTGCGATACCGTCACCAAGTCCTGTTGTCGTTTGTGCTTCACGGTTCATGATACCTGTTTTGAATACGTCAAAATCCGTTACATAACCTTTATCAACCAAACTAGCAATCATTTCATCAATAACTACTTCCTTGCTTGTCGCTTGCAAATCAAGTAACATGACATCTTTTCTCAAAACGTCTTGAATTTTCATAGTGTTTCTACCTCAACTTTTTCATAAGTTTCCTTAATAAATTCGATACTTGCCAAATCATCTGAAAAGGCTGTTGCCGTACCGCAAGCAACTCCCCATTTGAGGGCTTCGATTGGGTCTTGTGAGCGAACGTATTCACCTGTAAAACCTGCCACCATGGAGTCTCCAGCTCCGACAGAGTTTTTCACTGTTCCCTTGATTGGTTTGGCAAAGTAAGTAGCTGCTGGAGTGACCAACAAAGCCCCATCCCCTGCCATAGAAATGATCACATTCTGAGCACCCATTTCTAAGATTTTCTTAGCATAGGTCTCGATGTCTGCGATGCCATTCAACTCGACATTGAAGATTGCTTCAAGTTCATGGTTGTTTGGCTTGACCAAGAGTGGCTGGTGTGCTAGTGAGTCAAGAAGTGTTTGACCTTCAAAGTCACAGACCACTTGCGCTCCTGCTTTTTTAGCCACAGGAATCAGCCTATTGTAGACTTCATTTCCAAGACTAGCTGGAGCAGACCCCGCGAAGACAACGGTGTCTTCTTTGGTCAATCCTGCTAAGACCATTTCTAATTCGGCCAACTGTGTATCTGTCACAATCGGACCCAAACCGTTGATTTCTGTTTCTTGGTCAGCTTTGATTTTCACGTTAATACGTGTATCTTGATCAACCTGAACAAAATCAGTATCAATTCCTTCGGCAATCAATCCATCTTTGATGAACTGACCTGTGAATCCCCCAAGGAAACCCGTTGCTGTATTCGGATAGCCCAATCGCTTCAAAACACGGCTAACGTTAATTCCCTTACCGCCGGCATACTTATCGTCGCTCTCCATACGATTGACACTGCCCGTCTCGACATGTTCTAAACGAACGATATAGTCAATCGCTGGATTGAGCGTAACTGTATAAATCATACCTCGATTACCCTCGTTTTCTCTTTTATGATGTCCAACAAACTGCTTTCTGAAGATTGGCAGATAATGTTGGATTTTTCGATTGCCGCAACTTTAACAAAGGAGAATTGACCAATTTTAGAAGCATCTGCCAAAACATAGCTTTCTTTAGCATTGTCTATGATAGTGCGTTTGATGGTCGCTTCTTCAATATCTGGCGTTGTAAAATAGTTTTTATCAATACCATTCATCCCCAGAAATGCCTTATCAAAATTGAGCTGTCGAATTTGTTCCAAAGCTACTGCTCCAACGGAGGCATCTGTTGATTGCTTAACAAAACCACCTATAATGATTGTTTTTATCTTGTGTTCAACCAGCCTCACTGCGTGGTGAATAGAATTGGTAACGACTGTCAGATTTTCCTGCTGAAGATAATCAATCAGTATCCCTGTGGTTGTACCTGCATCTAAAAAAATTACGTCTCCGTTATCAATCTGTCGAGCTGCTCTTTCCGCAATCTCTCGTTTTTCTTGAACGTTTTTGACAGATTTTTCTAGAATAGACTCTTCAAGTTGCAAATTTCCTGGCGCTTCAGCACCGCCGTGTACACGACGAAGCTTACCTTCGTTTTCCAACTCGTCCAAATCCCTACGTACAGTAGACTCAGATGTATCAAGAACTTCGATTAATTCCTCTAGCCGAACAAACTGTTGAGAGTGTATTCGCTCCAATATAATCTGTTTTCGTTCTGATTTGAGTATGTTCAACACCTCCTGCAATCGTTTACAAAAATCATTATACACGATTTTCTGTCATTGTCAATCATTTTCTATCATTTTCTTTCAAAAAAATAAAAAAACTAGCAGAATCTACGCTTCCACTAGTTTCTCAATCATTTTTTTCATCATGTCCATTTCTTCTGGACGGCCAATAGATAGGCGAATATGCCCTTCTAATTTACCTGTTGGATAATATTTGAAATTCCAATCCTGTGCCAAGGCTTGCTGATAAAATTCTTCTGCCCACGGTGCTTTAAACGTTACAAAACTAGCCTGACTAGGAAGAACTTGACAGTTATCTAACCCTTGCAAGAATAAAATCATTTCTTCTCGCAAATTCTGAATTACTCCCACCGTTTCTAAAACTTTGTCTGTATAATTCAATGCAACAGCTGCCATTTTTGCAGTCAAGTTTGACAAGCTGAATGGGGGAATGACCTTGTCCAATTCATAAATTAACTCTTCACTTCCTACCGCAAAGCCAACTCGTAAACCTGCAAGTCCAAAAGCCTTTGATAAGGTCCGTAAAACTAAAACATTGTCAAATTGTTGTAGACGACTGATGAAGCTTTCGACATTTGCAAATTCAATATAAGCCTCATCTACAACGAGTAACCCTTTAAAAGAAATAGCCAATTTCTCCAAATCTTCTAGCGAATAAGCTACTGAAGAAGGATTGTTAGGATTGGAAAGCATGATTATCTTCGCCTTCAACTCCTCTGCACGCGCCAACAATTTCTCTACTGGCAGGACAAGTGTATCGTTTTTTGCTTCCAAATCAATGGCTTCAAAACGACTACCGTGCATGTGATTATAGGTTTCATACATGAAGAAGTCTGGATTGACAGTCAAAAAAGTATCATCCTTTTCCATAAAGGTGGAAACAATCATGTGAATAAGGTGATCAGAGCCCACACCTACTGTTACTTGTCTGGGATTCACTCCAAGATAGGCCGCATATTTCTCAATCAGCTCGGAGTAAGTGTTATCACCATAAAAACTTAATTGACTGACATCCAAATTTTCCAAGGTCTCTTGTGGCAAAAAGGACCAATCAATGATACGATTTTCGTTATTTCCTAAATCAAATCTTGCCTTTTGTTTGATTTTATAAGGTTGGTAATGTTCAAATACCTTGCGTTTCATCATTTCTCCTTCTAGCAAGAAAAACACAGTCTAATCAACTGTGTCTTCTGCCTTGATTTTTTCAAAAATAGTTAACTCTTCAGCTGTAAAGTTGTAGTTTTCTAACAAGTCTGGACGACGTTGATAGGTTTTGCGTAGACTCTCTTCCAAACGCCATTTACGAATATTTTCATGGTGACCGCTCATTAATACATCTGGAACTACCATTCCACGATACTCGTATGGTCGGGTGTATTGAGGATATTCCAATAGCCCTGATGAAAAACTATCATCCGTATGACTGACTTCCTTGCCAATAACCTCTGGAATCAGGCGAACGGTAGCATCAATCATGGTCATAGCTGCCAACTCTCCACCTGTCAGAACATAGTCTCCGAGAGAGATTTCATCTGTTACCAAGGTCTTAATCCGCTCATCATATCCTTCATAGTGACCGCAAATGAAAATCAGCTGCTCTTCCTGTGCCAATTCTTCGGCATAGGCCTGATTGAAAGTACGCCCAGCGGGATCCAATAGGATAACACGTGGCTTGGTTTGTTCAATGCTATCCATGGTATCAAAAATTGGCTGGGCACGGAGCAACATGCCTTGTCCTCCACCATAGGGTTCATCGTCCACATGGCGAGCCTTTTCAGCATTCTCTCGGAAATTGTGGTAGTTGATTTCTAGCAAACCCTTGTCACGCGCCTTACCCACAATAGAGTGTTCTAGAGGTGCAAACATCTCAGGGAAGAGGGTCAAAATATCAATTCTCATCGTCTAGGCCCTCGAGCAATTCCACATCGACACGGTTATTTGGAATATCAATGTTCAAGACAACAGGTGGAATATATGGCAAGAGCAGGTCTTTCTTACCTTTTCGTTTCACCACCCAGACATCATTGGCACCTGGCTGTAAGATTTCCTTGATTTGTCCGATCAGAATATCATTCTCATAGACATCCAAGCCGATAATTTCATGGTAATAAAACTCACCATCTTCAAGGTCGGTCAAGTTTTCCTCGGCAATTTTCAAACTAAAGCCCTTGTACTTTTCAATATCGTTGATATGGTACATGCCCTTAAACTTGATAATATCAAAGTTCTTAGCCTTACGGTGACTAGCAATTTCCACTTCCATGACAAACTGATCCTTGTCATCAAAAAGTGCAAGCTTTGCCCCTTTTTTAAAACGTTCTTCTGCAAAATCGGTCACAGACAAAACACGCATTTCCCCTTGTAGGCCTTGCGTGTTAACAATCTTTCCTACGTTAAAATAATTCATAATTTCTCCATTTGATTTTCTATCCTTTTATTTTAACATGAGCAAGATATTTTCACAAGAGAGAAAAAGCCGGATGCCTCCGACTTTCATAGTTAATTTATTTCACGGACAAATGGGAATGAGCTATTTTGATCAAGCGCAAATTAAGAGCTATTCCGCAGACAAAAATCCCTGAAATAAGACCGATCCAATAGGCTTCTGGACCCATTTGGATAAATCTTTCAAGCAAGAATGCGACTGGGAAGGTCATGGACCAATAGGCAACCAAACCAAGTATAAATGGAACAGTCGTATCCTTGTAACCACGTAAAATCCCCTGAATAGGTGCTGTAAAGGCATCTGCTAACTGGAACATGAGGGCAAAGCTCAGGAAATGCGAGGTCAGACGGATAAATTCTGCGTCATTACCATAAAGGTAGGCAACTTTGGAGCGGAAAAAATATAGGAAAGTTAGCGTCAAACCTGCAAAACCAAGTGCAACCAAGCGTCCCAGACGGCTGTAGGCTTTCACATCCTGTGGTCGTTTAGCCCCTACTTCATAAGCAATGACAATAGCTAGGGCTGAAGAAACTGAGGCAGGAAAGGCATATAATAATGTCGCAAAGTTCATAGCTGACTGGTGGGCTGCTATAATCTGTGCTGAAAATTTTGCCATGTAGAGTCCTACTACTGCAAAAATTGCTACTTCTGCAAAGACTTGTAATCCGATGGGAAGACCGATTTTCAAGCCTTCCTTCAATAAAGAAAGGTCAATCGGACTCCACCGCCAAATCTGATAAGAAGAAATAGTCTTATTTTTGCACATGACAAGGACAATTACGAGTAACACGGCCCAGTAAGCTAAAGCAGTACCCAATCCAGCTCCAGCTCCGCCCAGGGCCGGTAGGCCCATTTTCCCATAAATTAAGAGATAGTTAAAGAGGCTGTTAAATGGGACAAGGAGCAACATGAGGTACATGGATAGCTGAGTCAAGCCGAGGGCGTCGAAAAAAGAGCGACAGACACTAAAGAGCAAGAGGGGCAGAATGCCAATGGAAATAAAATAGAGGTACTGCCGACCAACTTGAAAAACAGATTCATCAAGTCCAAACTGAGCCAAGGCGGGAACAGCGATAAATAGGACCGAGCACAAGAGTAAAATGGTTAATCCAATGGCCAGATAGACAAACTGATGAAACTCCTCACGAATCTTATCTCTTTCACCTTTTCCTAAATATTGAGCGATGATTGGGACCAATGCAGATACAATCCCTGTTAGAAATGAAAAAAGCGGATTCCAAAGACTTGTTGCCATGGAAACACCTGCCAAATCCATAGTACTATACTGACCAGTCATCATGGTATCGATAAAGGATGCGGAGTAATTAGCAAATTGGTAAATTAAAATGGGCAAAAATATTTTGATAAAGAGCCAGAGCTTCTCTTTGTTATTTCTTGTTTGGTACATACTTATTCTCTTTCAATTTTATATAAATATTGTAACAAGAAAAGGACCTGCATTGCAAGTCCTCTTTGACTAGATAGAGTCACCATTCCAGATAGAGTTTTTCACGATAACATAGTCCACATGCTTCAAGCTGGTAATGTCACGTCCTCCTGCATAAGAAATAGATGACTGCAAATCTTGCTCCATTTCAACCAGAGTATCTTTTAAATGTCCTTTGGCAGGGAGTAAGATTTTCTTGCCTTCTACGTTTTTATAGGCACCTTTTTGGTATTCAGATGCTGAACCGTAGTACTCTTTGAATTTCTCACCATCAACTTCAATTGTTTTACCTGGGCTTTCAATGTGACCGGCAAAGAGCGAACCAATCATGACCATGCTTGCACCGAAGCGGATGGATTTGGCAATATCTCCGTGGGTACGAATACCACCGTCCGCAATAATTGGTTTACGGGCAGCTTTTGCGCACCAACGAAGGGCAGCCAACTGCCAACCACCTGTACCAAAACCAGTCTTAACCTTTGTAATACATACTTTACCTGGACCAATACCAACTTTTGTCGCATCTGCACCAGCATTTTCTAGTTCACGAACTGCTTCTGGAGTACCGACATTACCTGCAATGACGAACGTCTCAGGCAGTTCTTTCTTGATATGTTGAATCATCTTGATAACACTTTCTGCATGGCCATGAGCAATATCAATGGTGATAAACTCAGGAGCATCAGCTTTCAAGCTAGTCACAAACTCATATTCATATTCTTTTACGCCAACAGAGATAGAAGCAATCAAACCTTGCTCGTGCATGCGTTTGATAAATGGAATACGACCAGCTTCATCGAAACGATGCATGATGTAGAAATACCCTTCTTTGGCAAGCATTTCTGCTACATCTTCATCAATAATAGTCTGCATATTAGCTGGAACAACTGGTAATTTAAAGCTATATTTCCCAAGAGTCACTGTTGTATCTGCCTCGGAACGGCTATTGATGATACATTTATTTGGAATGAGCTGAATATCTTCGTAGTCAAAAACTGGAGTTTCGTTGAACATGCTTCTACCTCTTTTTCTTAACATTGGAACAGAAAAACGGTTTGTTTTTCGTATTTTTTCCTTATTACAAGATATAGTATAGCTTATTGTTTGTGTTTTGTCAATAAAAAAGAAACCTATCTAGACAATATTCGGATATATCACTTTTTAGGATTGTTTATAAAATATAACATTCGTATAATTCTTTTCTGAGTTACTATTCTTATAAAATTTAAAAAAATGTTCAGAATTTACTCAAACAATTTTACATAAAAACTAAAAAAATCTTCAAAAACAGAAGATTTTTTAGTCAAATTCATATAATTGTGGGAATTTTTCGCATTCAGGGTTCTTAGGATGGCAAACCTCACGACCAAAATAAATCATAGCTTGATGAGCAGGGAGCCAGAGTTCAGGAGGTAAGACTTCCATGACTCGTTTTTCTGTTTCCAGGGGTGTAGCCGATTTTTTGACAATATCGTGGTGTTTACAAATCCGTCCCACGTGGGTATCAACTGCGAAGGCGGGAATTCCGAAACCGACACTTAAAACAACATTGGCCGTTTTTCTTCCCACTCCTGCCAAGGCTTCTAATTCCTCACGAGTTTGAGGAACAATGCCGTTATGCCGTTCCATCAACTGCTGGGCACAGTCTTTTAAAAACTTTGCCTTGTTTCGGTACAAACCCAAACGAGAAATATAAGGCTCAATATCCTTCACTTCTGCTGCCGCCATGGCTTGGGGCGTAGGGAAAGCTGCGAACAAACCAGGTGTTGCCTTATTCACCGCAGCATCTGTAGTTTGAGCAGATAAGAGCACTGCACATACCAACTCAAAGTGATTTCGAAAGTCCAAGCTAGGCTTAGCATCAGGATATAGAGCGATGATTTCTTCAATAACTTTTCTTGCACGTTTTTTTGATAATACCATGAATTCATTATAGCATGAAAACTTGGATTTATCTAAAATCTGGATTGTCATAAACCTCATTCCTCGTGGTATAATAAGAAGAAAAGGGGGAATATGTATGGACTTACAAGAACTCTGTAGAAAGGTCATTCAAGCAAGGCCACGCAACAGCCATAAGGGAAGCTATGGTCGAGTCTTGCTGATTGGTGGACTGTATCCCTATGGTGGAGCGATTATCATGGCCGCACTAGCAACCGTCAACAGTGGAGCAGGCTTGGTAACTGTTGCTACTGAAAAAGATAACATACCAGCCTTACATAGTCATCTGCCTGAAGCCATGGCATTTTCATTTGACGATCAAGCCTTGCTGATAAGCAGCTTAGAAAATGCTGACTTGGTATTGATTGGTCCAGGTTTTGGGGAAAATAGCAGAGCTGAACAGTTATTGGACTTTGTTTTTGAACATTTATCTGACCAGCAGATTTTAGTTCTTGACGGCTCAGCCCTTACCTTAGTCGCAAAGCAAAACAGAAAGAACTTCCCGTGTAAACAAGTCATCCTGACACCCCACCAGAAAGAATGGGAACGGTTATCAGCCATTCCGGTTGCTGACCAAACAAGCCAAAGAAATCTTGAAGCCCTGCAATCTTTTCAAGAAAATACAATCCTTGTAGCTAAAAGTTCTGCTACTCAAATCCTAAAAAACCAGCCAAACCAAGTCACCCCAATTGGAGCTGGTGGTCCCTACCAAGCAACAGGAGGTATGGGAGATACTCTTGCAGGTATGATTGCAGGATTTGCTGTACAATTTCCCCATGTTCAACTATATGAAAGAATCCTTGTAGCAACCTACCTCCACTCCTATATTGCTGACCAACTGGCTCAAGATTATTATCTTGTAAAGCCAACTGATATCTCAAGAAACATCCAAAAGACAATGCTTCAATTTCAAACACAAACAACCGCCTAATCAATGATTAAGCGGTCTTTTATATAACAAACTCGTGATTAAAGCCTGACAAATGGTAGAAAATGATACTCAATGCAAATCAAAAGTTGCCTAGGAAACGAAGCCGAAGATAGAACTGGAGTTCATCAAGGCAAGTTGACAACGGATAATTTTGATTTTCGAAGAGTATGACTATATTTTCTTAGACTTCTTCTTTATGACGTCGTTTGCTTACCAACAGAGTCCCTAGCCCAATAATGACACCAAGAACAAGATAGTATCTCGTATCATTTTCTCCAGTATTTGGTAGTTGAGTCACCTGTTTTTCTTGATTAGGGCTAGATAGACTAGCTTGCAAAGTGACTGGACGAGGTAAAGTTGGTTGAGGGTTTGGCTTCTGACCTATCGGTACATGCCCTGAATTCCCAGTATCTTTTACAGGAGGTGCCTGTACATCAACTTTTTCTGAGTCTATAGGTGGAGGCGTTACAGTGCCTTCATCTTTTTTGTCAGTGGCAGTATTTGCTGGCTCTTTGGCATCATTTGTTGAAGTAGCAACACCATCCAGTTCTGCCTGAGCGCTTGTCAGAACGGCTAGAGCTTGATCGACACTTGCTTGGCTTGCAGATTCATCAGCTAGAATCGCTTTCGCTGCTTCAACTGCCTGGTCATAAGCTTGTTTCACGTTTTCAGATGCATTGAGATACTTAGCATCTGTCGCTTTTAATACGGAAGAAACGGATACTGCGCTACGAAGGGCTGAAATATCAGTCTTTTGACCATCTAAGCCGGCTTTCGCTGCTAACAAGTCCGCCAACGCTTGGTTGACAACTGCCTGTGTTACATTCTCTTGGTTCAATACAAGTTGTGCTGAACGAACAGCTGTATCATAGGCAATTTGTTTGGTATTTTCAGCATTGTAATAAATAAAGTTTGCCTGAGTCGGTGTGTAGTTTGATACTTCAGCAATTAGTTTTTCCTTATCGGTAGCCTGACCGTTTAACTGCTCTCTCGCTGCCACAAGACTGGCAACTGCTGAATCTACTTGTGTCTGATTGTGTTTGTTGGCATATACTGCATTGGCATCTTCTAATGCTTTAGCATAGGCAGTTTGAAGTTCTGGACTAGCATTGTAATAACGCGCTGTTTCTTCAAGTCCTGCAAGTTCAGCAATCAGTTCTTTCAAAGCAACTTTATTAATCAAGGTTAATTTCTTAACATTTGACTGGTTTGCAAGTACTGCTACGTCTAATTCTTCCAAAAATTCATAGCCTTCTGGGAGGGTTGGAAGGATAGTGTAGGTACCAACTGGTACAAATTTACCATAATCAGTCTTAGAATATTTAGCATTTGGTAGCTGAATAGTCTGACCATCAGCAGTTACCAGTTGGATGGTTGAACCAGAAGGTAGTAATGCATCAATATCTACCAGCAAGTTGGCCTTATCTTTCAAAGTCACATAGAAATTCACCTCAGCAATGCTATTTTCTTCCGAAATCGTCACGACTGCTTTTGTTTCACCTGCTAGGCTTGACCACTCTGTATCATATAGGAATAAATCAAAGGTGTAAGTACCAAATGGTAGCTTGAGAACGCTAGTATCGCCGGCATATCGTGGTAATTCTGCAACAATCTTGCCTGTTTCATCGGTGACTGAGTAAGAGAAAAGTATTGGTACAGGACTATTTGTGTCTTTATCAAGAATATTGACAGTTACCAATCCTTTTTCATTGCCAATACTGATCAGATTCTCTACTTTTTCATAGCTGATGTTACCAGCATAATCCTCTACTGTGTAGTAGAATTTTGAAATATCTGCAAGATCAAGAGGCAATGTGAAGGAACCATCGTCATTTTGTGCCACAAATACCTTGTTATCAGAAACGGTTACATCACCATTTTCTAATAAGGAAGGAATAGTTGTCGTACCATTGGCATCTGCTACAAGATAGAATACTTGCTCGCGATATAGACCAGACTCTCCTTTTTCAATGGCTGGGCGAGGGTTAAATGTAAAGTTTGTTTCATCATAGGTTGCGGTCGTAATAACTGGTGATTGTCTATCAATGATAACATCGAAAATCATAGTTTGGACTGCTGCACCTGGAACTTCAGATGAGTAGGTCAAAACGTATTGATATTTACCATCTGCTAAAGTATTCCCCTCACTGTCTGTTCCATTCCATTCAGTAGGGTAAACAATGCTTGATTTTGGATTTTTAGGATTGCCACTATAGAAGTTTTTATTGCCTGACTGTGGTTGACTTTCCCAAAGTGGATTTCTGCGCTCAGTATCATCTGCAGCATAGACACTTGCGACTAAATTAGTATAATTTCTTAAGAATACACCTTTGAAGGCTAGAAAATCTTGGTTCTCATCCCCATTTGGTGAGATAGCCAAGTGAGGCTTACCAGATTCATCGAGCTCTAAAACAAAATACCCTGCTTTGTTTTTAAATGTTCCGAGGGTCTTGAGTGCAAAGTCAGAACGCTTGTTTGTAGAATAGATTAATTCTTTACTTCCTGTCACGAGACCTGTGTAGTGATGGCTAATATCAACCGCATCTAGCTGTGCTGCAACAGGTTCAAAGTAGAAGCCCCCTTTACCATCAGCAATAAGATTGTAAATCGGCTTTTCTAGAACGGCTAGATTTTGGAATTCCCCACGGAAACCAACGTATGGAATGCTGACAATATCACCGCCGTCGGCTACATCTGTAAATCGAACAAAACCTTCAAGATAGTAACCGTTTTTCATCAATCCTGTCAATTCTTCTGCAAAGCTTGATGCATCGACATTAATTGTAACAGTTGTACTTGAATTAGCTTTCACAGTCACCTTACCGCCAGCAATCTCTGCTAATAGACGTGGAGCCAAGGTGATCAATCCGTTTTGAACAGTATCCGTTGTTAACTGTGTTGAGTAGTTTAAAGTCTTATCTTCGTTTGTAATGTTATGAAGTGTGACCGTAAAGCTGAATGTATCCTCAACATTTCCCAAGGTAATGCTGCCATACCCATCTTCGCCAGTCAAATATAAACCTGTAGAAATAGCTGCCGCAGTATCAATAATACCCGCACCTTGTTGACGTGGTGAAGTGTAGGCATTCGTATCTTTGTTCACATGAGCTTTTGCAGTAGACATAAGCAAGTGTTTTACTAATGCTTCGATTTCTTGAGGAGACTTAGTTGGATAAGTTTCCTGTAAATATTGTTTTACTAATACAGCTACTCCCGCCACATGTGGAGAAGCCATACTTGTTCCCTGCATGTTGGCATAGTCATTATCATTAATCGCTGCATAAATAGCACCACCCGGAGCAGCTAAGTCTGGTTTTAGTTCGCCATCTGCTGATAGGCCCCAACTTGAAAAATCTGAAAGAAGACCTGCTTTGGGGTTAGGACGAATGTCTGTTTCATTATTGAACGCAATCTTATATGGCTTAGCCGCCAAAGCTTCACCGAATTCCAATGGAATGAAGATAGATGGAATTGCGGTAGCTGTATCATCCAGTTGCATGCTCACATTGGCTTCACCTGGGCGGCTATTGAAAATAACGACCCCTACTGCCCCTGCAGCTGTTGCATTGGCTATTTTTTCTGAGAAACTGATGGTTCCTCGTTTGATGAGCGCAAGTTTTCCAGTCAAATCTAAACCATCAAAATCCGAAGCCTGACCGATTCCTGCATAGACATATTCATATTCTTTCCCGATTTCAAATGGTACAGGACTTTTCTCTGGATTATCGAACGAACTCTTTCCGTAGTTCAAATCAGCATTATTTTCTAAGCCAATGATATTAATTACTTTACTGCCAACCGTTGTGTTATTGTAAGAAGCGACAGAAATTGCATCGCGAGCTGTTGAAGGAGCTCCGACCAAGCCATAATCTGGATAATCGGCTGACGGATTAGAATGACCTGAACCAAATGTTCCATCATTACCAGCGGCAATAACAACAGAAACACCTGCACGACGAGCAGCCTCGATTGCTGCAGTCACATTTTCATTCATGTTAACAACAGAGCCGTTAGCTCCTCCCAAGCTGAGGTTGATGCTATCGGCACCCAATTTTACAGCATCTTCAATCGCCTTTACGTACAATGCTGCGCCTGTTGTAGCTTTGAGATCTGAGAATACGCGCATAAACATGATTTGCGCTTCAGGAGCTACACCATACATTAATTGTCCAGCAACTGGTTGCGTCGGATTTCCTGTGGCAATGCTTGTCACGTGCATACCGTGTGAACGTTTATCTTCTTCTTTCAAGACAGTATTCACATCGACATAGTTATAACCAAATACAACCTTATCGTTAAACCATTCACCGTAGGTAATTCCTGCTGCCTTTTTAGCTGCTTCTATCTCTTTTTCTGATTTATATTTCGCAGTTGAGAGGTTTGAAATACGCAATATGTCGTGGTCAACATCAAGACCAGAGTCTATGATTGCAACTACTGTTCCTTCGCCTTTGTAACCACTGTCCCAAACTTTAGGTACTGTAATGATCGTATTACTATCAATGTTTTGTGGTTTCGCTTCTTCCTGATTAGTAATAGCAGTAGTCACATCTGCTGTGGAAAGCTTCTCCTCTTCTTCTACTTTTTTCTCTGAAGTAGCTGGAGTTTCTACAGCTGGTTGAGTTGCTTCTGTCTCTGCATTTGTGACATTTTCAAAAGCAGTTCTTCCCTCTCCATTATCTGTGGTGGTCACATCAGTTGGGTTAGCCTCCACAGAAGTGTCAACTAACTCCTCGACTACGGGAGTTTTTGAGGCTGATTCGCTTACGATTGCTTCAGGAACAGTTGTTTCCGCCTTAGTCTCTACAAGGCTTGTCAATTCATCTGCAGCTACCGATGGTGCACCTGCAAACAAAAAAACTGCACCCAAAAGAACAGACACAGTTCCAATTTTATACTTCCGAAGTGAGAAAGTTTCTTTCTTTTTCATAACTTTTCCTCCTAGTTTTTCTCCTTTATTATTGGCAAAGCCAATAAATATATTAAAACATAAAATTATCAGCATTGCAAGTATATTCTGAAAATTCAGTTATTTATTCAAACTATAACTAGCTATCAATAATATCTATAACCATAGATACAGATAATGCACACTAAAAAGGGAGTGAGCAAGACATTCATGATGGCTCCGTCCTTACCCACAGAATAATGAAATAAGCATAAAGCCCTCACTAAGATTATATACCTAATGAGGGCCATTATTGATGTTAATTATGATGACAAAACTGCTCTACCCTACTGATAAGAACCACAATATGCGCTCAAGAATATGACTAAAATTCAGTAGATAGGCTCTCTAATTTTAAGAAGGAAGGAATTGTCATAGATAATCATGTGTAGATCAAGTCGATATTGTCGTTTGTATTCCCCTTAATTTGTCCAAAGTGTTACTTAGCTACATTTGATACAACGACTAAAGGTCTACCGTGCTTACCACGATTTTCTCAGTCAATTTCATGTGGAAGCTGTTGGTATGGAAAGCACAGGTGTCTATTGGCGACCTGTCTGGCATGCTCTATGTGATGACTTCGAGCTAATACTTGCTCAACCAGCCCACATGAAGGCCATTACAGGTCAGAAAACTGACAAGAAAGACGCTTACTGGATTGCCAAATGAATGCGGATTGGTCTGCTGCCTCGGAGTTTCGTTCCCGATGAAATTATTCCTGAATTGAGAAAGTTGACCAGACAACGAAAACAGTATAATATTGGGACTTTTCTACCTCATCTCTTTGTTAAGACAATCTAAAAAAATGCTAATCTCCCCCAAATATCCTACGAACGGCATGAATTTGAGAGATTGGAACTGCAACGAGCAAGGAATCACCCATAGAAAGTTGGCTATTTCCTTTCACAATCCTTGACTTACCATGATGAATTTGACTGGTAATCAAGCATGAATCCGGCAAACGTAACTCACTTACAAATATTTGATCCAATGTTTCGTTGACAACAACCTCTATTAAGGTCATATGTTCTTGCTGTTCTACTTCTTCTGGCAGAATTTTTTCCAACATTGCTTCATAGACTGGCGCGCCACCTAAGAGGTCCATCATCACATAGGAACTCAAAGCTACCAACCCGATGACCATCAATTGGTTCAAACTTCCTACCATTTCAGTAACTAAAATAATAGCAGTTAGAGGTGCTTTGGAAATCGCTGCGAAAAAGCCTGCCATACCCAATACAATAAACAATAGCATCTGGTCCTGACTGATGAAACCAATATCAAGGAAGAACCGTGCGACAAAAAGCCCAAGGAGACTTCCTAAAGTTAATATGGGCAAAAAGATGCCCCCTGGTAGACCAGAACCATAGGAAATCATGCTCCAGACAAATCGTATTAAAATCAGGATTGCCAATGTCAGTAGTCCTTGTTCCAAATATGGAAGCTCTAAAATCAAATGATGCCCGCCACCCAACAGATTAGGGAAAAAATAACCAATCGGTATAATGAACAAAAAGGCAAATACACTGTAGTATGGAACTGGGAGAGGAATGATTTTTGAGAGGAGGGTATAGAAACCTTGTATATTGAGGATAACAACTTCATACACATATCCAGCAAGTCCAAGGAAAACTCCAAGTAAGATATAGATCCAATATTGGTCAAGAGATAGTAACTGTAAGTCCTTCGGCATATGCAAAACAGGCATTAATCCAAAAACATGTAAGGAAATAAAGTTCGCAGTGATACTGGCTGCCAGGGCTGAGACCCATACCAGACGTGAAAACTGATGATAGACTTCCTCCACAACAAATAAAAGGCCTGCTATTGGTGCATTGAAAGCTGCTGCCAAACCTGCCGCAGCGCCACTAGCAATCAAACTCCTTCTTTCCATTTCACTGGATTTAAGAAGAACTGATACACCTTTAGCCGTTACAGCTCCTAGTTGAATGCTGGGACCTTCACGCCCCAGCATTAGGCCAGATGCAATGGATAAAACACCGCCGATAAATTTTTTCCAAAGGACTGACCACCAGTTTAAATCCATAATTCCTTTTAGTTCTGCCTCTACCTGAGGT
Source organism: Streptococcus sp. 2021WUSS109 (assembly GCF_044427305.1). Taxonomy (NCBI): domain Bacteria; kingdom Bacillati; phylum Bacillota; class Bacilli; order Lactobacillales; family Streptococcaceae; genus Streptococcus; species Streptococcus sp. 2021WUSS109. Next base: position 31,748 of record NZ_JAOTGF010000007.1, on the reverse strand, counting down.
ATACCAGAACCTTTTGCATTTGGCTCGTCTTTGATCAACTTGCCAACAAGTAAAGCTATGACCAGATAAAGCCCTCCAATAAGAAGTAAATAGATTACATTGTCTGTTGCCAGAGAATAGAGGTGCGTAAAGACAGAAAATAGTTTTTCAATGGCTAAGCGAAATGCAACGACCACTAAACCAGCGACAATGCCAACTAAACTACCACGCAGAACCGAATAGAGGATTGATTGAGAAATAAAACTAACTTCTTTCCGGTGATTTTCCATTGGGATTTCCCTTCCTTTCTATAGTATGTATGACCAAAAAATGGGAGCAATAAGTACTTAGTAAAGAACCTCACTCCCATTCTTTTATTTACATTGCTACCTGTCCAATCAGACTATTTCCGATACATCTTGAATTGGAGATAGAGGTCATTATACATTCCAAGCATCTCTGGTCCAAGATTATCATAAACTTCCATCTTCTTCATCGTTTCTTCTGAAGGATAGAAAGATTCGTCGTTCTGAGTCTCCTCATCCAGCATAGCCTTGGCTGCAGGAATTGGTGTTGAATAACCAACATATTCTGCATTGCGAAGCGCATTTTCAGGACGAAGCATAAAACTCATAAAGGCGTAAGCTCCATCAATATTTTTTGCTGTTTTTGGAATGACCATATTATCGAACCAAAGGTTAGAACCTTTTGATGGTACAACATAGCGCAGATTTTCATTTCCATCCAACATCTCACTAGCTTCACCAGAGAAAGATACTGCGATAGCTGCCGCATCTTGTATCATATAACCTTTTATCTCATCAGCAACAATTGCTTTGACGTTTGGAGTTAGATTATAGAGATGTTCGGTAGCCTTTTCAATCTCGGTAGGATTGTTGGAATTGAGACTATACCCTAGTGATTGTAGACCAACCCCCATAACTTCACGCACACCATCAATTAACATGATATTGTCACGATATTCTTCTGACCACAAGTCTTCCCATTCCTGAGGAGGATTTTCTACCATGGTTTCATTGTAAACAATGCCCAAGGTTCCCCAGAAATATGGAATAGAATAATCATTATTCTTGTCAAAGCTAAGTCCCATAAATCGTGGATCGATATTTTCTATCCCTTCAATCTTAGATTTATCTAGCTTGATTAACATATTTTCTTCTGTCATCTTAGAAATCATGTACTCAGATGGGATTGTCAAATCGTATGTTGTTCCACCCTGCTTAATCTTTGTGTACATGGATTCGTTGGAGTCAAAGGTCTGATAATCTACCTGAATACCTGTTTCAGCAGTGAATTCTGCGAGTAATTCTGGGTCAATATAATCGCCCCAGTTATAGATGACAAGCTTATCAGTTGTCCCCTGGGTTGAATCAGCTTCTAACTTATAACTAATTCCCCATAAAACTAGGACAATAGCTATAATTCCTACAAAAAATGAATACAATCGTTTCATTAGTTGGCCTCCTTTTCACGTGAGATGAAATAATAACCCACTACCAATAAGATAGAGAAAAGGAAAACTAGGGTTGACAAGGCATTGATTTCCAGAGAAATTCCCTTACGAGCTCGAGAGTAAATCTCAACAGATAGGTTTGAGTATCCATTTCCTGTTACGAAGAAGGTCACGGCAAAGTCATCCAAAGAATAGGTAAAGGCCATGAAGTATCCAGCAATGATGGCTGGTGTCAAGTATGGCAACATGATTTCTTTCAGCATTTGTGGCTGAGTTGCCCCCAAATCATAAGCTGCTGAAATCATATCTGCGTTCATCTCTTTCAGCCGTGGCAAGACCATCAATACTACGATTGGAATAGAAAAGGCAATATGACTGAGCAATACCGAGACAAAGCCAAGCTGGAAACCAATCATGGTAAAGAGAATTAGGAAACTCGCCCCAATCATGACATCTGGTGCTACCATCAAAATATTATTGACAGACAAGAGTGCATTTTGAAAACGAGGTTTTGCCTGATAGATATAGATGGCGCCGAAAGTTCCGATAAAGGTCGCAATCAAAGAACTCAAAAAAGCTAATAGGAAGGTTTGAGCTAAGATGAGCATGAGACGGCTATCGCCAAGCATAGATGAAAAATGCTCCAAGGTAAAGCCTGTAAAGCCATTCATATCTCCGCCTTCATTAAAGGCATAAAAAATGAGATAGAAAATCGGTAAGTAGAGAAGGAGAAAGGCAACTGTTAAGTAGATATTTGCAAATTTCTTCATTATTTCTTCCTCTCTTTCGTCATCCACATAATCAAGAGCATGGCCAAAATCAAGACCACACCAATGGTTGAACCCATTCCCCAGTTTTGTGTTGTGAGGAAATGTTGTTCGATGGCTGTTCCCAGTGTAATGACTCGATTACCTCCAATCAAACGGGTCAACATGAAGAGGCTCAAACTCGGAATAAAAACTGCTTGAACACCTGAACGAACACCGTTCATGGAAAGAGGAAAAATAACTTTTGTAAAGGTCTGCCAAGGAGTTGCCCCCAAATCACGACTGGCATTGATTAGGTTTTTATCCAAATCATCCAAGGCGTTAAAGATCGGCAAAATCATAAACGGAATCTCGATATAGGCTGCAACAGCAATAAAGGAGAAATCTGTGAAAAGAATTTGCTGAGCTCCTAGACCAATAAATTCTAGGAACTGGTTGATAGAGCCGTGTTGCCCAAAAATACCGATAAAGGCATAGGCTTTCAGCAAAAGATTGACCCAGGTTGGCAAGATAATCAACATGAGCCAGAGTTGTCTATGCTTGAGCTTGGTCAAGAAATAGGCTGCTGGGTAGGAAACCAAAAGTGTGACCAGAGTAATAATACCTGCGTAAAAAATAGAGTTAAAACTCATTCGCAGATAGGTCATATTTGGCGAGTTAAAATAGGTCTGGTAGTTGGCCAAAGTGAAATTGCCATGAATATCAAAGAAAGATTTGAAGATAATCAAGGCAACTGGAGCGAGTACAAAGAGAAAGACCCATAGGGCATAGGGAATTACAAAAAGCCTAGAGGTTTTCTTCATTGCGTTCCTCCTCAATGGCGTTAATCAAGCCATCTTCTACTTCTTCCACTTCAACATATTCTTCGATACGAGCATCGAATTCTTCCTCTGTTTCATTGAGACGCATGATATGAATATCTTCTGGCTCAAAGCTTAGTCCAATCACTTCTCCGACAATGGCCTTACGAGTTGAGTGAATCATCCACTCATTACCAAGGTCGTCATAGGCGATGATTTCGTAGTGAACACCACGGAAGAGCTGAGTATCCACTTTTACCTGCAATTTGCCTTCTTCAGGTAAGGTAATCTGCAAATCTTCTGGACGGATAACAACTTCAACTTCTTCGTTTGGTCGCATACCGCCATCGACAGCTTCAAAGCGTTTGCCGTTAAACTCAACCAAGTAGTCTTCTATCATGCGGCCTGGAAGGATATTGGATTCACCGATGAAGGTAGCAACAAAATGGTTGATTGGCTCGTCGTAAATGTCCACTGGCGTCCCAGACTGGACAATCTCACCTTCATTCATGACAAAAATCCAGTCACTCATGGCCAGAGCTTCTTCTTGGTCATGGGTAACGAAGACGAAGGTAATTCCTAGACGTTGTTGCAATTCACGCAGTTCGTACTGCATTTCCGTTCTTAGTTTCAAGTCCAGAGCAGAAAGTGGTTCATCTAGCAAGACAACACGAGGCTGGTTGATAATCGCACGTGCAATAGCAACCCGCTGGCGTTGACCACCAGACAATTTCTGAATGGAACGATTTTCATAACCAGAAAGTCGGACCATTTGTAAGGCTTCTGTCACACGGCGTTCGATTTCAGCCTTGTCAACTTTTCGTAATTTAAGAGGAAAAGCCACATTTTCAAAGACAGTCATATGTGGGAAAAGGGCATAGGACTGGAAAACAGTATGGACATCCCGTTTATTGGTCGGAACATCATTAATCCGTTGACCGTCCAGATAAATATCACCTGAACTCGCATCCAATAGACCAGCAATAATGTTCAAAATCGTTGATTTACCTGAACCAGAAGCTCCTAAAAGGGTATAAAATTTCCCCTCTTCCAATTCAAAACTAATATCCTTTAATACAGTTGTTCCACTGTCTTCAAATACTTTTGAAACGTTCTTAAATTCAATAATTGGCTTTTTCAATTCTCATAAATTCCTTCTTTTTTGTAAGAGCCTGATGGCTAGAGTGTATCAGCAGGGTCGCCGATAATACGCACCTCTCTCTCCAGAGTAATTCCTGAAGATTTTTCAACGACTTCAATCACATGGGCAATCAAATGTTCATAGTCCAATGCCGTTCCATCAGCAACATTGACCATAAAGCCAGCGTGTTTTTCAGAAACTTCGACTCCACCGATTCGATAACCTTTTAAACCCGCATCCATAATCAACTGTCCTGCGAAGTGACCAAGTGGACGTTTGAATACTGAACCACAAGATGGATATTCCAAAGGTTGCTTGAGCTCGCGTAAATGTGTCAAACGAGCCATTTCTTGTTGAATAACCGTATGATTTCCTGGCTTGAGGGCAAATTTTGCAGACAAAACAATCGCACCGTTTTCTTGCAAGATAGAAGAACGGTAGCCAAATCGTAACTCACGATTGTCCAATGTTTCGACATAACCTGCTGGAGTCAAAATCTGCGCTGAAACTAGAATGTGTGCTACTTCACCTCCGTAAGCACCTGCATTCATATAGACAGCACCACCAACGCTTCCCGGAATACCACAAGCAAATTCAAATCCTGATAAAGAATGGAAAAGTGCGACTTTTGTCGTTTCAATCAGATTGGCACCTGCTTCCGCTTCAATGGTGTATCCTGATACAGTAACGGAGTTAAGTTTATCCATACGGATAACAAAACCACGAATACCGCCATCTCGGACAATGATATTACTTGAATTTCCTAATACTTGCCATGGAATACCTTCGCGTTTAGCAAATTCTACTATACGAACAATCTCGTAACGATTCCGCGGAAAAGCTAGATAATCAACAGCTCCTCCTACTTTTGTATAGGTATATTCTTTTAAAGGCTCATCGAATCGAATATCGATGCCTTCTAATTCAAGCCTAATTTTATCTTTCATAACCTTCTCATTTCAATTTAAGATATACAGGATTTATTATACCAAAAATTACAGGAGAAAACGAATAAAATTCAACAAAAATACTTTCACAAGCCAAATTAATTTGCCCCAATATTTTGAAATGGAGAATGGAATGCACAAAAAAAGGAGTTCCCTTCCTACCGCATATAGTTGCGATGGCGAACTCCAATAAAATAAACATTTTTAGTTTTGCAAATGATAGATTCTCACTATCTATACAATAGCAATCCCCTTGGTATCAACTTGAAGGCGGTGGACGGTTCCGTCTAGATTTAGTTCCTCTAATGCTAGAACAATAGCGTCCTCCCTATCTTTGGGCGCTAATACCATCACTGTTGGACCGGCACCTGATAAGTAGGTTGCATAGGCTCCCAACTCCTGTGCAGTTTGCTTGATTGGACAAAACTCCTTAACAAGTAGCTGACGAAACGGTTCATGGAACATGTCTGACTGAATTGCTTTCCCAGCTTTTTCCAGATCACCTGCCATCAAACTGGCAACAGCAACGTTTGCAATGGCACTAGCAGCCACTGCTTTCTTGTACCCCATCTGAGAAGGTAGTACACCTCGGCTTTCAACCGTACGCAGTGGGTAGTTTGGAATAAAGGCAACAAAACTTGCTTCTGGGAATTCTGTTACAACTGCCTGTACTTTCTTATTAACATAGCTAGAGATGACTAAATTACCAAAAATTGCTGGTGCTACATTATCAGGATGTCCTTCAATTTCTGTAGCTTTGAGCAATTTTTCATCCGCTGTCATATTCAAACCTGCTAATTGATTAGCCAATTCGATACCAGCTACGATAACGGAACTGGATGAACCCAAACCGCGTGCCAAGGGAATATCGCTAATCATTCTGATACGATGCGGCTGCAATCCTTTTTCAATCTTTAAAGCTGTCTTGATCAAAAGATTGTTCTTGTCTGATGGAACATGTTCAAGATTGTGCTCAATCACCCATTCATCAGTCTCTTCAAACACTTCAATCGTTAGATATTTCGAAAGGGCAACACCTACTGAATCAAATCCTGGACCGATATTAGCTGAAGTTGCTGGAATAATAATTTTCATTGCTTATTCTCCCAGTACTTTAAAGGTATTTAAGACAGTAAAGTCTGTTTCTTTACTCAATTTGTCTGTTACATTTTCCAACTGAGTCTTACTCATTTCATGGGTCACAATCACTAGACGGGCTGTTTCTCCATCTGCAGCTTGTTGCAGAATTTGCTTGAAGGAAATTTCTTCAGAATTGAAGATTTCTGCTAAACGAAGCATTTTTCCATTTTTATCAGGCGCATCAATTGAGAAATAATATTCGCTCTTCACATCGCTTGGGGCGGACAATTGAAGTGGGCGGCTATATTCGTTAAAAGCTTTGCCGATAGTATTGTCTTTCAAGCGACGAACGATACGAATAATGTCAGCCATAACACTTGTTGCAGTCGGTTTTTGCCCAGCACCCGGTCCATAGTACATAGACTGGCCGATGCCGATAGATTCGACAAATACAGCATTCATCACACCATTCACGCTTGCAAGTGGATGATTTTTCGGTAGGAAGGTTGGAGATACTTCGGCAGCAATACCAGAGGTAGTTTCTTGAATATCACCCACAAGTTTGATGACATAGCCCAACTCTTGTGCCACTGCTACATCTTCTGGCGTGATATTTGAAATACCCTTGTGTGCTACGTGTTCAAAATCAACTGTCATCCCGAAAGCAAATTGACTGAGGATAACAGCCTTGTAAGCCGCATCAATTCCCTCAACGTCATTTGTTGGGTCAGATTCTGCATAGCCAAGTTCCTGTGCTGTTTGAAGAGCTTTTTCGTAAGTCCATCCTTCATCAACCATCTTAGTCAACATGAAGTTTGAAGTACCATTCAATACACCTAGGATACGAGTCACCTTATCAGCAGCCAATGAGTTAACCAAGGTACGCAAGATTGGAATACCACCTGCAACTGCAGCTTCATAATAAAGTGCAAGACCTTTCTCTTCAGCCAAGGCACGCAATTCGCTACCATGAACAGCAAGTAAATCCTTATTGGCTGTTACAATATGCTTGCCTGCTTCCAAGGCACGTGTAATAAATGTTTTTGCTGGCTCAATACGTCCCATCAGCTCAACGACAATGGCGATGTCTTCGTCAGCCAAAATGTCATCAATATTTGTTACAAAATGATAGTCATGACCTGCAGCCAAGAGACGGTCTTTTTCTGCTTCATCCTTGACCAAAACCTTAGCAACTTCAATACTATCATGCGCGGCTTTCTCTATTTTTTCCTGGTTTTCTTCTAATAAAAATGGCACACCACTCGCAACGGTTCCAAATCCTAATAATCCTATCTTAACTACCATGTGCTCTCCTTTAAAATGTATTTCTCCCATTATAACAAATATTCTGACTATTTGGCAAAAAATTTGATATAATTGTTTTAATATATGATTATGGAGATAAGATAATGAAACATTCAAGAAGAGCCCGTCGAAGCCGCACACAAAAGAAACAACTTGTGCCAATGCTACTTGGTATCGCATTATTAGTAGTGACTCTACTATCTATTTTTCTAATCTTTCTAAAACAGCCATCTAAGCAACAAAGTGATTCCAAAGCTTCAACGGTAGAGACAACAACCAGTTCGAGTGTTATGACTTCAGAAAGTAGTGAAGTACAAACAGAAATCATTTGGGAACAACAAACTGAACCTATCAAACTTCCAATCCTCATGTATCATGCCATTCACGTAATGGCTCCTGAGGAAGAAGCTAATGCGAATCTTATCGTAGATCCAACGACTTTCGAAAGTCATCTAAAAGCATTGCAAGATGCAGGTTACTATACTTTATCACCTGAAGAGGCTTATAAGGTATTGACAGAAAATGTCCTTCCTGCTGGCAAAAAGGTTGTCTGGCTAACCTTTGACGATAGCCTCTGGGATTTTTATAGTTATGCCTACCCATTGCTTAAGCAATATCAAATGAAGGCAACCAACAATGTCATTACAGGGTTTACTGAATATGGACAAGCAGGGCACCTTACTCTTGATCAAATCAAGGAAATGCAGACCGCAGGGCTCTCCTTCCAAGGGCATACCGTCAACCACCCTGATTTAGAGTATAGTTCTATCGAGGATCAAACAAATGAACTTACTTCCTCTAAAGCCTATCTTGACAGCCAATTAAATCAGGAAACCATCGCTATCGCCTACCCTGGTGGACGATACTCAGCAGATACAGTAGCCTTAACTGAACAAGCTGGCTACAAACTTGGTGTGACTACTAACAACGGCTTAGCTTCTGCTAGTGACGGATTACTGACTCTCAATCGTGTCCGCATCCTCCCAACCACTACCGCTGAGGGACTATTATCCGAAATTTCCTATTAATTTTCACAAACATGTATATGAGAAAACTCCCTGTCACTGACAAGGGAGTTCGTTTTTTATTTGGATTCACTAAACTGGCTTTGATAAAGATTATAATAGAAACCTTTGTCTGCCAAAAGACTTTCATGGTTACCTTGTTCGATAATCTGTCCATCTTTCAAGACCAAAATCTTATCAGCTTCCTGAATGGTAGATAAGCGATGAGCGATGACGAAACTTGTCCGCCCTTTCATCAACCGTTTCATGGCCTTTTGAATCAAGAGTTCCAAACGGGTATCAACTGAAGAAGTCGCTTCGTCAAGAATCAGAATAGCAGGGTCTGCCAACAAGGCACGCGCAATAGTCAAAAGTTGCTTCTGACCTTGGGAAATATTACTGGATTCCTGGTTCATTTCCATGTTGTAGCCACCAGGCAGGGTACGGATAAAGTGGTCAACGTTTGCTGCTTTGGCAGCTTCCACAATTTCCTCATCCGTCGCATCCAGTCGTCCAAAACGCATGTTTTCCTTGATGGTTCCTTCATAGAGCCAAGCATCTTGCAAGACCATACCAAATTGACTACGGTAGGATTGACGTGAAAGATTTCGAATATCCTGCCCATCCACCTTGATAGCACCGGATGTGACATCATAGAAACGCATGAGCAAGTTGATAAGAGTAGTCTTACCTGCCCCCGTTGGTCCAACGATAGCCACCATTTCTCCTGGCTTAACATTAAGATTAAAGTTACGGATAAGCGGCTTGTCTTCTGAATAGCCGAATTCAACCTGTTCAAAGCTGACTTGTCCGGTCAGACTAGCTGTCAACTCTAGCGCATTGGCGTCTTCTTCGTCAAGCTCATCTAAGACTGAAAAGATGCGTTCAAGGGAAGATTTAGCAGACTGCAACTGGGGTGCCAACTGGGTCAAGGTTTGGACTGGCTGAGAAATCTGCCAGACGTATTGGACGAAGGCCTGCATATTACCAACTGTCAATGTACCCGCAAGAACTTTCAGACCAGCAAGTAAGGCCACGACTACATAGGCAATGTTCGATAAGCCGTGTACCAGGGGCATGAGCAAGCCTGACATAAAACTAGCCTTGAAACCAACTTCCTGCAAATCTGCGGTAATCTGGCGAAATTCTTCTGTAGAAATTTCTTCACGGCCGTAGAGTTTGAGAACGTTAAAACCTGTCAGATTTTCTTGGACAAAGCCGTTCAATCGACCTAGGGCATCAGCCTGTTGCTTGAAATAAGGCTGGGATTTGCCCATGACAAACTTGGAACCAAAATAGGTCACTGGAACCAAGGTTACGACCACAAGAGCCAGGGATACATCCAACCAGAAACACATGAACATGGCTAGAGAGAGAGTCAGGACGGCATTGACTAACTGAAGGAAACTTTGTTGTAGGGCATTGGAAACAGTTTCGACATCGCTTGTAAAACGACCTAGCAAATCACCATACTGGTGCTTGTCAAAATAAGAAACAGGAATCTTGTTAATCTTGTGACTCAAATCCTGCCGCAGTTCCTTGGTTGCTCCCTGCACTGCCTTGGTCATAAAATAGTTAGAACCATAGGCGCCGATTTCATACATAAGGGCACGAAGTGCATAGAGCGCAAGCATGATGGCAATGTAGGAATAGTTAATCTGCGCTCCGTCTACTCCATTTGCCATGTCCAACAGATTCTTGGTCAATTCTGTGATGATAAGCCCAAGTACAAAGGGCTCCAGAGCATTCATAACTGCACTGATGGTCTTTAGAAAAACAGCTAAAAATACAGAAGATTTATAACGACGCAAATAGTCCCAAACACGGGTAAATACTGATCTATTCTTCATAATTCCTCCTATTCTTCTGTTAGCGATTGACGGTTAAGTTGAGAGTTGGCAATTTCTCGGTAAATCTCATTGCTTTCCATCAATTCATTGTGGGTGCCGCGGCCAACGATTTCACCTTCGTTCAGCACGATAATCTGGTCAGCATCCATAATGGTTCCGACGCGTTGGGCAACAATCAGCACCGTCGCATTTTCCGTCACTTCCTTCAAACGACTCCGCAAAATTGCATCCGTCTTATAATCCAAGGCTGAGAAAGAATCATCAAAAATATAAATATCGGGCTGTTTGACAATAGCACGTGCAATGGACAAACGTTGCTTTTGCCCGCCTGACAGGTTGCTTCCGCCCTCAGCTAGATGGGTGTCGAATTTTTCTTCCTTACTCTCGATAAACTCCTTAGCCTGAGCCACATCCGTCGCATCATGAAGTTCTGCAAGACTAGCATCCATCTTACCGTACTTTAAGTTTTCCGCGATAGTTCCGGTAAATAGCAGAGCTTTCTGCGGAATAAAGCCAATCTTGCTGCGGAGTGCCTTTAGATTGTAGCGTCTGACATCCACACCGTCCACCAAGATACGACCAAGTGTCACATCATAGAAACGTGGAATCAAGTTGACCAAGGAAGACTTACCAGAACCTGTTGAACCAATAAAGGCAATCGTTTCACCAGGCTTAGCTTTGAAGGAAATATTGTGCAGCACAGGCGATTCCGTTTCACCAGGGTAGGCAAACGTTACATTTTCAAATTCCAAATAACCACGAGTATCTGTTTCAGTTATGCCGTCTTCATTCTTAGAAATGGAAATGGGCATGTCCAAGACTTCCTGAATCCGTTGGCTCGATACCGACATACGTGGATACATGTTAAACAAGTTAGCAAAGAGCAAGAAAGAGAAAAGCGCGTGGAAACTATATTCGATAAAGGCTACCAAATCACCGATTTGCAGACTGCCTGTTTGTAAAGGAGCCAATGCGAACCAGACAATGGCTACAATCATAGCAATAATAATCTGGACAAAGAGCGGCTCTGTCAATCCAGTCAGATTAAAGAGTTTTTTGGAAATATCGGTATATTCCTCATTGACCGACTCAAAGCGCTCCTCTTGAAACTCCTCACGAGTAAAGGCACGAATGACACGTAAGCCCATGAGATTTTCACGAACATATTGGTTGATCGTGTCCAAACGTTTTTGTTGCTTTTCAGAAAGAGGACGAGTTTTGGTTGCCACATAGAAAATAACAAAAACCAGAAAAGGCATGGCTACTGCTACTGTCCAGGCCAAGCTCGGACTGGTTACCAAGGTCATGATGACAGAAGCAATCATCATCAAGGGTGTAATAATACCCAGTTTCAACACCATTTCAGAGAATTGCATAAGAACAAAAGCATCATTTGTCATACGAGCAACTAGAGAAGAAACACCAATCTGCTCATATTCATGATGAGAATAGTCCTGAATTTTCTCATACAGATCATTTCGAATATCTTTGACGATGTTGGTAGTCAATTTTCCAGCTGCATAGGCAAGTGTCACTCGACCAACAATACCGAGCAGAACAATCAATCCCATCATCCCCGCCCAGTAGTAAAGCTGTCCAACATTGTTTTTTGTAATCCCTTGGTCAATCATTCTTGCCAAAAATGTCGGCAAGCCCAAGTTAACTACAATGAATAGGAAAGCTCCGAACAAGTCTAAGGCAATCCACTTAGGATATTTTTTCAAATAGGTCCAAATCAGATTCATCATTTCTTCCTTTCTATATGTTAAAAAGGGGCTAGGCCCCTTTTTAACGTTAAAAGCCACCAAACGGTGACTTTCTATTCTTTCTCGTCGATCACTAAACGAACTTTTTTATCACTTGTTGGAACAGAATAGACAATCGTTCTGATTGCAGAAATTGTGCGTCCTTTTCTACCAATGATACGTCCAATATCAGATTGATCCAAATCCAAATGATATTCCAAGAATTCAGGTGTATCAACAATTTTTATTGTCAAGCTATCAGGCTGTGAAATCAAAGGTTTCACAATCGCAATAATGAGATTTTCAATCATGTCCATAAGTGTTCTCGCTTACTGTTCTTACTTAGAGAATTTTTGTTCGTGGAATTTCTTCAATACGCCAGCGTTTGAAAGAAGGCTACGAACTGTATCAGATGGTTGTGCACCTTTTGCCAACCACTCAAGTACACGCTCTTCTTTAAGAGTTACTGAGTTTTCAGCCAAAAGTGGGTTGTAAGTACCAACAGTTTCGATGAAACGACCATCACGTGGTGCACGTGAGTCTGCAACGTTGATACGGTAGAAAGGTTTCTTTTTAGAACCCATACGAGTCAAACGGATTTTTACTGCCATTTTTAAATGTTCTCTTTTCTTTGTATTTTTATTCGGTGAAATAGCAGAGCTATTTAGCACATGTTCTATTATACCACACTTTGACAGGGTGTCAAGAAAAAAACTTGACAGGTTTTAAAAAAATTTATTGTTCGAGCATATCTGCTAGTTCTCTCAGTTGACTTGCTAGATTTGTACGGTCAAACAGTAAATTATAGACTCCATCTTCACTCAATACTCCGCAAGGAATACCATTGAAATGACCCTTATTAGATAAATCAAGATCTTCCATATAGGTCTGGCTCTGGTAATAATCTAATAACTGTAAATAAGTCGATTGTTCCTGGCTAAGTTGTGCCATACTATCGGAAAGGGACTGGTTCAGCTCTAGCTGTCTGTTAAATATTTTTTCCATTTCCTCTACACGTTTTCTTGCTTCCATAATATTTTTCATCAGTGTGTACTACCACCACCCTTTTTAATATCCTCTTTATCCCTATATTCAACAATCGCTCCTATAGCTACTTCAACTCCTCTTACAATATCGTTCAAAGACATGGAAGCCAGTCCTGGCTTGTCGACAACCTGCTCTGGCAAGAAGGGAATATGGAGAAAACCGACCTTAGTCTTTGGAAATTGTTTCTCCGCCAAGTAAAGAGCTTGATACATGAGATGGTTGCAGACAAAGGTCCCAGCAGTATTAGAAACAGAAGCTGGAAGCCCAATCTTATGAATAGCTTCAACCATTGCTTTGATGGGTAAGGTGGAGAAATAAGCAGGCTGACCATCTTCTCGAATCGTTCTATCAATCGGCTGTTGCCCTTCATTGTCTGGAATGCGTGCATCATCTTGGTTAATGGCTATACGCTCAGGAGTTAAATCAACTCGCCCACCAGCCTGACCAATACATAGTACCGCATCAGGTAAATGTTCTGCCATTTTCTCCTCTAAAACATCCGCAGCCTTGTCAAAAACAGTCGGAATCTCTACAAGAATAATCTCTGCACCAGCAATGGTCTTAGGTAGAGATTTTATCGTTTCCAAGGATGGGTTAATAGGCTCGCCACCAAAGGGATCAAAGCCTGTTACGATGATTTTCATACTTCCTCCTCCAAAATAATTTCTCCGTAGTGAAATTTTTGATTGGGTCTGACATGACGTTTAAAGCCGAATTCTTCAAAGACCTGATCTCGAAAATGAGCCTTTATAATCAATTTCTTCCTAGCTACTCGTTTAGCCTCAGATACAATTTCCTCCGTTAAACGGCTTCTGTCAGCCAAACCAGACAAGCCAGAAAGATTTTGTGATTCCTTGATTTCTTCTGAAAACATGGGATCAAAGTAAATGACATCAACAGACTTATCTATTTGCTCTTTCAAATAAGTCAAACTATCTGTCCAAATTGTCTGGATAGATTTCATGGCTCGATTGACCTCTTGCAGCCCACTATCAAAATCCTGTAAACCCCGACTCACAATAAAGTGCACTAGCTTAGAACTTTCCAAGGCTGTCACCCGATGACCAGCACTCGCTAACACTATGCTATCAGATCCCAAGCCCATAGTACAGTCTATTATTGATTGTTTTTCTTTTCCAAGCAATCCTAAAAGCGGATCTCTTCCAGACTTAATCCGCAACATGGCAGTATCTGGGTGGAAAAATAAAACCTGCCCACCCCTCTGTTCTAGTATCAATTTATCCTTATAAAGAACCAAGACAGCCTCGTAGGTACCTAACATTTTTCCAACCGACTGCTTCTTTCTTTCCTTGTATTCAATTCCCAGTTCACTGGCAATCCGTCTAGCCCTATAGACCAGCCCCTCATCCATCCCAAGACTAGTTGTTACAATCATTTTCATACTCTTCAGTATATCAAAAAATCAGGACGAACTCAAAGCTCATCCTGATAGTATCTTCTATATAGCCTGTGTCATGAAGCTACGGCTTTCCAACACCTTAATCATGGCTTCTGCTGTATCAAGGGCTGTAAAGAGTGGGATTCCACCTTCAATGGCAGAGCTTCGAATGACTTGACCGTCACCATCTGCCACCCGTTTTTTCCCAACCGTATTGATAATAGCCTGAACCTTACCTGCCCGAACAAGACTAGGAATATCTGGACAGGAATCATCGCCTAATTTGCCAACAGTTGTTACAGCAAGTCCATTTTCTGTTAGAAAGGCGGCTGTTCCTGCCGTAGCCAGTAGGCCATAACCAAGTTCATAGAAACGTTGAGCCAGACCAAGCACTTCTTCCTTGTCTTCATCTGCAATGGTAAAGACAACGTTGCCAAACTCAGCCAGGTGCTGATAACTTGCCTCGAAAGCCTTATAAAGCGCTTTTTCCAGTGTCAAGTCTGACCCCATAATTTCACCAGTAGATTTCATCTCAGGTCCCAGCAAACTATCTACTTTTGCTAGTTTCGTGAACGAGAAGACCGGTGCCTTGACGTGCACTTGGTTGCTCTCAGGATAAAGACCGTCTTGGTAACCCAGTTCCGCAAGGCTTTGTCCCAAAATCAATTTGGTTGCAACCTGAGCCATTGGAATGTCTGTGACTTTGGACAAGAATGGCACCGTACGACTGGCACGAGGATTGACCTCAATGACATAGACCGTTTCATCCTTGATGACAAACTGGATATTCATCATACCGATACAGTTGAGACCGATTGCCAAGCGTTTGGTGTAGTCTGCAATGGTCGCCTGCACTTCTTTGGACAAGGTTTGTGGCGGATAAACGGCCATAGAGTCCCCTGAGTGAACCCCAGCGCGCTCGATATGCTCCATAATACCCGGAATCAAGACATCCTTACCATCTGAAATAGCATCCACTTCACACTCACGACCGACGATGTAAGAATCCACCAAAACTGGGTGCTCTGGCGAAGCCTTGACCGCAGTTCTCACATAAGAACGTAAATCCTCTTCATTTTCGACAATCTCCATAGCACGACCGCCCAAGACATAAGAGGGACGAACAAGTACCGGGAAACCAATTTTGCGGGCCGCTTCAAGAGCTTCCTCTTCGTTGGTTGCGGTTTGGCCTGGTGGCTGTGGAATCCCTAGGTCTTTCAGGGCTTTTTCAAATAAATCCCTGTCTTCAGCTCTATCCAAATCCGCCACCTGTGTCCCCAAGATTGGAATGCCTGCTTTGGCCAATGGCTCTGCCAAATTGATAGCCGTCTGGCCACCGAACTGAACGATAACCCCTTTGGGTTCCTCAAGGTCGATCACATTCAAAACATCTTCCAAGGTCAACGGCTCGAAGTAAAGCTTGTCCGAAACCGAAAAGTCAGTTGACACAGTTTCAGGGTTTGAGTTCATAATGATAGCTTCGTAGCCCGCTGCCTGAATAGCCTTAACAGAATGCACCGTCGCATAGTCAAACTCAACGCCCTGACCGATACGAATTGGACCAGAACCCAGCACCAAAACAGATTCTTTCTCCGAACGGATGGACTCATTTTCCCACTCATAAGTTGAATAGAAATATGGCGTGGAACTTTCGAACTCAGCCGCACAAGTGTCCACCATCTTGTAAACGGGTACAATCTTGTGGTCTGTTCTCAGTTGACGGATGTAGGATTCAGTTCTGCCCCAGAGTTCCGCAATCTTGCGGTCTGCAAAACCGTATTTCTTAGCTTTTTTCAATAAATCAATATTATCGTGATTAATTGCCAATTCCTGCTCGATTTCTAAGATATGAAGCAACTTATCAAGGAAGAAAAGATCAATCTTCGTCAATTGAGCTAGTTCTTCTACTGTATAGCCACGTCGAAGGGCTTCTGAAAGATAGAAGAGTCGATCATCCTGTGCCTTGACAATCTTTTCAACCAATTGGTCATCTGTCACTTGGCTGAGTTCTGGCATTTCATTGTGGTAAACACCGATTTCCAAAGAACGGCAGGCCTTGAGCAGACTTTCTTCGATATTGCGACCAATAGCCATGACCTCACCAGTTGCCTTCATCTGCGTTCCAAGGCGGCGCTCCCCTTTTTCAAACTTGTCAAATGGGAAACGTGGAATCTTAGCCACAACGTAGTCAAGAGCAGGCTCGAACATGGCATAGGTTGTTCCTGTAACTGGGTTTACCATTTCATCCAAGGTCAAGCCAACCGCAATTTTTGCTGCCAATTTGGCAATAGGATAACCTGTCGCTTTCGACGCCAAGGCAGAGGAACGCGATACACGAGGATTGACTTCAATGACATAATATTTGAAACTATGTGGATCAAGTGCCAACTGCACATTACAGCCACCTTCGATTTTGAGGGCGCGAATAATGCTGAGACTGGCATCACGCAACATCTGGTTTTCAATATCCGAAAGCGTCTGCGTTGGGGCAAATACGATAGAATCTCCTGTATGAATTCCCACAGGGTCAAAGTTTTCCATGTTACATACGACCAAGGCATTGTCAGCCGCATCCCGCATCACTTCGTATTCAATTTCTTTGAAACCAGCAATCGAACGCTCAATCAAACACTGGGTCACTGGTGACAATTTTAGACCATTTTCTGCTATTTCACGCAGTTCTTCTTCATTGGCACACATACCACCGCCAGTACCACCCAGCGTGAAGGCTGGACGAACAATGACAGGATAGCCAATTTCAGCAGCAAATTCCAAAGCCTCATCAACTGTTGTCACAATCGTTGACTCAGGAATAGGCTGATTGAGATCTTCCATGAGTTGTTTGAAGAGGTCGCGATCCTCTGCCTGATCAATTGCAGACAGTTTAGTTCCCAACAACTCAACTCCAAGCTCATCTAAAATACCAGCCTTAGACAATTCCATGGCCATGTTGAGACCAGTCTGACCACCCAGGGTTGGCAAGAGAGCATCTGGACGCTCCTTCCGTAAAATCCGTGTGACAAATTCAAGCGTGATTGGCTCAATATAAACCTTATCTGCTATTTCCTTGTCTGTCATAATGGTCGCAGGGTTTGAATTGACCAGAACAACGCTATAGCCTTCTTCCTTCAAAGCCAAACAAGCCTGAGTCCCAGCATAATCAAACTCCGCAGCCTGACCGATAATAATCGGACCAGACCCAATCACCATAATTTTCTTAATATCCGTACGTTTTGGCATAATGTATGATACAAAGCCCGTTAAGAGGACAAAGCGAAAATAGGAAACACGACGCTGATGCTTCAAGCATCAAGACGACGTTTATCTTTTTCGCACAGTCCTTAGGGCGTGTTCGAATATGAAAATCAAATCTTATTCGAACCTGTACCTTCTCCTTTCTATTCGTCGCCTCTCTGAGCGACATTAAATAAGATAAGTCCGACGTTTAGAATCTCAATTCGATAATAATTGAAATTCTAAACTAGTGTCAGAGTTAGCAAAGGTCCCATTGGACTTTGCGTAGGAGGACACATGCGTTAGCATGAAGTCCGACTTGCTCTGACCGACGCAGTAAGGTTTAGCTCGATAGTAGTTAAGCCTTACTGCCCTTTTTTAAACGAATCCATCAATTCCATAAATTCGTCAAACAAATAGCTGGCATCATGTGGACCAGGTGCAGCATCTGGGTGGAATTGAACAGAGAAACCTGGATAGTACTTGTGGCGTACCCCTTCTACTGATTTGTCATTGATTTCTTCATGAGTAATCATTAAACATTCAGGTAAATCTTCACGAGCCACTGCATAACCGTGGTTCTGACTGGTAAAGTCCACTCGACCTGTCGCAATTTCACGAACAGCATGGTTGAAACCACGGTGACCAAACTTCATTTTATAAGTCGTTGCCCCATTTGCTTTAGCAAAGAGTTGGTGCCCCATACAGATACCAAAAATTGGAATTTTTCCGAGAATGCCCCGAATCATGTCCAAAGCTTCTGGAACATCATCTGGGTTACCAGGACCGTTTGAAAGCATGACACCGTCTGGATTGAGGGCAAGAATTTCTTCAGCAGTCGTATCATAAGGGACAACTGTCACATTGCAATCACGCTTGGCTAACTCTCTAAGAATAGAATGTTTCAATCCAAAATCAACCAAAACAACACTACGTCCAACTCCAGGTGCAGGATAGGCTGTTTTTGTCGATACTTGCTGGATGTTGTTGGTTGGCAAAACAGTCGCTCTCAACTGGTCTGTCAAATGCTCAACGGAATCACCAACATTTGCCAATGTCGCCTTCATGGTCCCGTGCTGACGAATAATTTTAGTTAGGGCGCGTGTGTCAATTCCAGAAATTGCTGGAATTTTCTTAACCTTTAAAAATTCATCCAAAGTCATCTGGTTACGCCAATTACTTGCTCGACGAGCCCACTCGCTAACAACCACTCCCTTACAAGTCGGTTTGATCGACTCGAAATCATCACGGTTAATCCCGTAATTTCCTACCAAGGGATAGGTAAAGGTTAAAATCTGACCATTATAAGACTGGTCCGTGATGGATTCCTGATAACCTGTCATCCCAGTTGAGAAAACCAACTCACCAGTCACATCAATATCAGCACCGAAGGCCTCCCCCTCAAAAATAGTGCCATTTTCCAAAATTAAACGTCTTTTTGACATAATCTATGATACAAAGCCCGTTAAAAGGACAAAGTGAAAATAGGAAATTCGGCGCCGACGCTATAGGCGTCAAGTCGATATTTATCTTTTTCACACAGTCCTTAGGGCGTGTTCGAATATAAAAATCAAATCTTACTCGAACCTGTACCTTCTCCTTTCTATTCGTCGCCTCTCTGGGCGACATTAAATAAGATAAGTCTAACAAATTTCTAACTGCTCAGTTCTAAGATACCTGAACAGCTTACTTTTAAGCCTTGCCATTGACAATTGCTTCCAAAATCGCCATCCGGACAAATACACCATTCTGCATTTGACGGACAATACGTGATTTGGGTGCTTCAACTAGAGAATCATCAATCTCAACATCGCGGTTAACAGGGGCAGGATGCATAACAATTGCAGTATCTTTCAAGCGTTTGTAGCGCTCCTCTGTTAAACCATGCAAACGGTTATAAGTTTCTTTAGAAAAACCACCATCACCATCATGACGCTCGTGTTGCACACGGAGCAACATCAGTACATCTACCGTTTCCACAATATCATCAATATTCAAATGCTGACCATAGACGTCAAATTCCTCTGCGTACCATTCCTCCGGTCCAGCAAAGAAAATCTCAGCTCCCAGACGCTTCAAAATTTGCATATTGGACTTAGCAACCCGTGAGTGTGTAATATCACCTGCAATGGCAATCTTCAAGCCTTCAAAAGTTCCAAATTCTTCATAAATAGTCATCAAATCAAGTAGGGATTGGCTTGGGTGTTGACCTGAACCATCACCACCATTGACAATTGAAGTCTGAATGGTAGGACTATCGATCAATTGCTTGTAATAATCCACTTCCGAGTGACGAATCACGCAGATGTCTACCCCAAGTGCCGACATGGTCAAAATGGTATCATACAAGGTTTCACCCTTATTGACTGAGCTGGTACGAGCATCAAAGTCAATCATTCCCATATCCAAACGAAGCTCTGCCATTTCAAAAGACTTATGCGTCCGAGTTGAATCCTCAAAGAAAAGGTTAGAAGCATAGTACTTCCGATCCAACTCTACCTTTTCACCGCGTTTAAAAGCAATACCACGTTGAATGAGTCCCAATACTTCTTCATTTGAGAGGGTCTCCATTGTAACCAAGTGTTTGAGTGAAACTTTACCATTTGTAATTGTCATGATGATACCTACCTTTATGATCTAGATGTAGAATGAGAATTTGTAAACGAAGCGACTATGCACCTTCAACCAGAAGGACAGCGTCTTGACCATCGATTTCAGCCATGTGCACAATGATTTCTTCAGAACGGCTAGTTGGGATATTCTTCCCAACATAATCTGCTCGAATAGGCAACTCCCTGTGTCCACGATCCACAAGTACCGCTAAACTAACACGAGCTGGACGGCCCAAGGACACTATGTTGTCAATAGCAGCACGAATAGTTCGTCCTGTATAAAGCACATCATCTACTAATATAACATCACGATCGTTGACATTGGCAGTCATATTTGTCGTATCATCTTCTACCTTCATGTCATCTCGAAACGGTTTGGTATCCAACTCACCCAACGGAACGTCGATACCCTCTAATTGCTTAAGTCTCTCCTGAATCCTCTTTGCAATGAAAACACCCCGTGTTTTAATCCCTGCAAGGACAATATTATCCAAATTCTTATTCCGTTCGATAATTTCATAAGTGATGCGGGTGATTGCCCGTTTCATAGTCATATCGTCAACGATTTCTTTTGTCTTCATAAGACCTCCAAAAGTATAGAAAAAGTCTCCTTATACAAGGAGACTATGAAAATATAGGCTAGTTAGAACCAACCTGCTTAACATCCGACTCCTTGTCTGCCTCTCTGGACAGGTTTTAAAGGATTTATTAAGCAGAGTATAGCATAAAATCTCAGCCTTGACAATTTTTTTCTGAAAAAATATAGAAATTATCGGATTTTACTGAGAATTTTTTCCAAAAGACAATGAAGTCTTAAGGTTTATGGATTTTAGTCCCGCCAATAGAAAACCGCAGACTAGATAGGCGATAAAGATGACTCCAGCATAAGTCAAAACATAGGTCCAACCATACTTAGGGACATTGAGAAAGAAATAAGCAAAAGGACTGTCCTTAGCATCTGGGATTGGAATTTTTATGAAAAGACCATTCACTAGACCAAAAATCATGTAGAGAACAGGCAGAAGCGTCCACCAAATCGGGTCAAACCACTTGTACTGTTGCTGACGATCTACTATTAGGGTATCTAACAAAAAATATAAGGGAACAATATAATGGCAGAGCAGATTTTCAAGTCGCCAGAAATCGTCTGCCAAAGGTGCCAACATAAAGTGATAGACTACACAGGTAATCATGATAGACATGGTTACAGCAGCCTTTATCCGAAGAAAACGTGACGTCTGTAAATCCACACTTTTACTCATGGCATAGACCATATAGATAGCAAACAGAGATACTAATAAATTAGATTGTACCGTATAATACATGAGCATCCCGATACCATATTTAATGATTTCTAAGGCGGTACCTGTGATGGCTAAAATGGCTAACAGGCATCTACTGTAAAACAAAATACTTTGATGTTTCATAATATCCTTTCAAAAACAGGAAAAGACTGGTTAACCAGTCCTCTCTCTTAGATTTTCTTAACAAATTCAGATTTCAACTTCATGGCACCAAAACCATCGATTTTACAATCAATATTGTGATCGCCTTCAACGATACGGATGCCTTTAACACGTGTACCTTGTTTAAGGTCCTTAGGCGCACCTTTCACTTTCAAGTCTTTGATAAGCGTCACAGTATCGCCGTCCGCCAAACGATTACCGTTAGCATCAATTGCAACAGGTCCACTTTCTTCCTCAGCTACATCTGCTGGGTTCCATTCGTATGCACACTCAGGGCAAACCAAGAGGGCACCGTCTTCATAGACATATTCAGAATTACATTTTGGACAATTTGGTAAAGTTTCCATTCTTACTCTCCTTAACATTTTTCATGTTCTAGTATAGCATTTGTTGAAAAAATGGGCAAGATGATAAGGTTTTCATGCTATTATTCAGCCTTGCGCAGTTTTTCAAGTGCCTCCTGAAAAATAGCTGGCGCTTCTGCCGTAAATTCAACAACCTCGCCAGTTCTCGGATGGGTAAATCCAAGCGTTCTGGCATGAAGAAATTGGCCATGCCCTTTTAGTGTTTTCCTTGGGCCGTAAGCTTCATCACCCGCAACCGGATGACCAATATAAGCCATGTGGACACGAATTTGGTGAGTTCGTCCTGTTTCCAAGGTCAATTCCACCAAAGTGTAGTCACCAAAACGCTCCAGAACCTGAAAACGTGTCACCGCTTCTTTCCCTTTGGCAGTCACCGCTTGTTTCTTGCGGTCTTTCTCAGAACGACCAATCGGCGCCTCAATTACCCCGCGATCGTTTGGTAGATTGCCGTGTACAATGGCCCAATACTTACGAAGGGATTTCTTGTCTTTCAATTCAGCAGCAAGCTTTGTATGGGCATCATCGTTTTTAGCAACCATGAGCAGGCCAGAAGTATCCTTATCAATCCGATGAACAATTCCTGGTCGCAAGACACCATTGATGCCTGACAAATCTTTTACGTGATAAAGAAGAGCATTAACTAGCGTTCCAGACGTGTGACCAGCCGACGGATGAACGACCATCCCTTGAGGTTTATTTACAACAGCAACATCCTCGTCCTGAAAGACAATCTCTAAAGGAATATCCTCAGCAACATAGTCGATTTCTTCTACTTCTGGAATTTGATAGGTTAGGACATCCCCAACCTGTACACTATATTTAGCTTTTTTAGGCTGTCCATTGACCAAAACCTGACCAGCCTTAATCTGCTCATTTGCAACCGAACGAGACAAATTCGTCAAATCCGACAATGCCTTATCCAAACGAATGCCACCAACTTCAACTCTTACTTCCATTACTCTCTTCTTTCATAATACAAATAAATAAAATACCTACACCAACTGTCAGACAAACATCTGCTACATTAAATACAGGGAAACTAATAAAATCCAAGTGAAACATGTCCACCACATATCCCAGTCTAAGACGATCAATAAAATTCCCAAGAGCACCAGCAATCATCAAAGACAGACTGAATAAAGTCCAGATATTACCCTTGATCTGTTTGATATAGTACCACACTAGGCCTGTCACAGCAACAATTGTCATTATCGTGAAAAACCACTGCTGATTTTGTAAAATCGACCAGGCCGCACCATAATTTCTTAGATAAGCTAAGCTCATCAATCCTGGTATAAATTCCGTTACCGTATCTAATTCAACATTGGCAACTGTCCAAGCTTTTACAAGCTGGTCCAGACCAATTAATACTACCATCAAAAATGGAAATCCAATTTTACGCATTTTCATCCTTCTTCTTATCAAAATATGCCTGCATGGTTTCAATAAAGTCTTTGGCACAAGAACTAAGTTCATCATTGGCTCGTTTAACGTAGACCATGCGATTGTCTACCTTTCCTTTGAGAGGAATTACTGTAATGCCATTGACACTCTCATCATCAAGATAGCCCGAACCAGTTGCATAGGCATCCGTACGCTCCAAAATTCCATTCAAAGTAGCACGGTCTGTCACATCAAACACAACCGAGGAATCCGACGTATCAATCAAGTTCTCGGAATAATAGAGATAAGCCTCTTTTTCTTGAGTGAACCGTACGGTAGGTAGACCTACCAAATCTGCTGGCTCAATCTCAGCTTTCTTTGTCAAAGGATGATCTTCACGAAGGTAGATATGAGTCTGAAATGCAGACAAATCTACAGCTTGCAAGTGAAGTTTATCCAATTTCTGCATGATTCCTTTTGTATTTCTCTCGTTCAAATAAATAATACCAAGCTCGCTATAACCTTGAGCAACCTCATCTAAGATCTGTACTGTAGTCGATTCAAAAATGCGAAAATGAGGGTACTGCGGGTGGCTACGAGAGAACTCCGTAATCAATGGGGGAAGAAAATCATAATGCTGACTTGAAATTGAAAAAGTCTTCTCACCTTCCTCAGGTTGCAAATAGAGATGCTCAAACTGATCAAATCCCTTAACTAAAGCCTGAGCTTTCTCATAGAATTCCATCCCTTTTTGTGTCAAAAAAGTTCCTGAACTAGTTCGGCTAAAAATTTGAAAACCTAACTCTTTTTCCAAATCACGAATGGAAATAGACAAACTAGGCTGGGAAACGTACATTTTTTCCGCTGCCTCACGAAAAGTCCCGCTATTGGCAATCGCCACCACATAGCGCAATTGTTGAATATTCATACCCGATACCTCTTAAAACTGCTTCTACCATTATATCAAAAAACGCAAGAATTTGCTGAACTCTTGCGTTTTCGCAAATAGACTATTCTTCTATTATATAACTACCAGGTTCCCAATTTCTCTTCTTCAACTGCAATTTGAAAGGCTTTGGAATTTCTGTTCGCCAAATCATTAATGACTAATTTTACTAAGTTGGAACCCATACCACTTCCTCTGAACATTTCATCTACTCCTGAACGTAGAACTTATAGGAAGCGCAACAGTGCAGAAGGCAAAATATTTTTATCCTATAGTGAAGATATTGCCGTCTTGAATCACTTCTATCGTACACTTTTAAAAATAGCAAAATCAAATTACAAAAAAGACTCTCCGAAAACAACTCGGAAAGCCTATTGTTAAGCCATTTTCAGACTTATTTTGCGATTGGGTAAACAGATACTTGTTTCTTATCGCGACCTTTACGTTCGAAGCGTACAACGCCTTCTACTTTAGCGTAAAGAGTGTCATCTCCACCACGACCTACGTTAGCTCCTGGGTAGATTTTTGTACCACGTTGGCGGTAAAGGATTGAACCACCTGATACAGTTTGGCCGTCAGCAGCTTTCGCACCAAGGCGTTTTGCTTGTGAATCACGACCGTTTGACGTTGAACCTCCACCTTTTTTGTGGGCCATAAATTGCAAGTTAGCAAGATTCAAGTTTAACATATGTTATTCCTCCGAATTTCTGTAATGATTGCTTCAAGCTACGCCTTAAGCGTTGATAGCGTTGATAGCGTTGATAACAACTTTTGTGTAAGGTTGACGGTGACCTTGTTTGCGGTGGCTACCTTTTTTAGGTTTGTACTTGAAGGTAACAACTTTTTTCTGTTTACCTTGTTTTTCAACAGTACCAACAACAGTAGCGCCTGCTACAAGTGGAGTACCCACAACAGTTTTCTCACCACCAACAAGAACTACTTCTTCGAAAGTAACTTCTTGACCTGCTTCAACGTTCAATTTTTCAACGTAGATAGCTTGACCGACTTCAACTTTAACTTGTTTGCCGCCAGTTTTAATGATTGCATATGTGCTCATTATGCACCTCCTATGATTTTTGGGCCTTGCCCGAATTTGATGTGAAGACTCGCCTAGTACCGTGGGACGAACCACTTTATCTTGCTCAATAAAAATTAAGGTCAGACTTGCTTCAATAGTCTAAGGATAGACTATTGAAGGTTGGAAATATAACGAACATAGTTCGTGTCGTCGCAGACGCAGGTAGAACTTAGGTTCACCAAGTTAAGTCAACGACGTTTGAGCTTAATTTTTGCAGAGCAACGGTATTCGTGCGGTTGCACAGGATGTGTGCATAGTCAACTATTGTAATATACCAAAAAACACTCGCAAAAGCAAGTGTTTTGAATTATTTTTCTTACATTTCAAAAACTTCGCTCTCCTGCTTGTTTGGTAAGAACAGAGAGAGGACAATTCCGACAAGAGCTGGTAATAACCATGCTAATGATTGTCCAGCCAATGGCAGAGCTGAGATGATTTTTGAAACAGCAGTCCAGTTGAATTGTCCTGCTAACACTTCTACCAATGACAAAGCTGTCACTACTCCCACAGTTAATTGCATACCGTAGGTCGAAAGCGGTACAAATTTGTTCACAATGGTAATCAAGACAATACAGATGGTAATTGGATAGAGAACCAAAAGAACTGGAACTGAGAAAGTGATGATATTGTTCAAACCGAGGTTAGCAATCCCAAAACCAATCAAAGTAAAGATTGTCGCATACACTTTGTAGCTAAAATGTGGGAAACGCTCAGCGAAAAATTCACCTGAAGAAACAATCAAGCCAGCCGTTGTCGTAAAACAAGTAACGATAACCATGGCAGCTAAGAAAATTTGTGCACCTGGTCCAAAAATAGCCTGTGTTGCTTGCGAAAGAATGTAAACACCCTTGTTGGTATCAGAAGCCAAAACATCAGCAGGCACTAGGAAATGATTTCCAAGGAAGGCCAGACCGACATAGAGTGCTGAGAAAGTTAAGGCCACAACAAAACCAACAGACCAGATGGTTGAAACATATTCCTTCTTGCTGGAGAAACCAAGTTGTTTTAAGGTATTCACTGCTACAACACTAAAGGCAATTGAGGCAAGGGCATCAAGGGTGTTGTATCCTTCAATAAATCCTGTACCAAATGCCTGTCCTGCTGAGTAAGCATCGGCTGCAGGAAGTGGATTTGTAGAACCATATTTAACAATACCTAGCACCACTAAAATCACAATCAAAATGGCAAAAACAGGGGTTAAAATACGTCCGATACTGTTTAAGATTTGAGATGGATTGAGGGCAATTAAATAGGCTGCCACAAAGTAAAGAGCTGTAAAACCAAACAACCATAGACCCAGATTCGCTTCACCCAACAATGGAGCAATTCCAACCTCAAATGACGTTGTAGCTGTACGTGGAATTGCAAAAAATGGTCCAATCGCCAAATACAAGGCAACAAGATAAACAGTAGCAAACAAGGGTGAAATCTTACGTGAGATCTCATGTACGTACCCTTTAGGGTTGAGTGTTCCTACAATCAAAGCAATCACGGCAATTCCGACACCTGATACGACAAATCCTAAAATGGCTGGCCAGAAATTATCACCAGATAAGACACCAAGTGCAGGTGGGAAAATCAAGTTTCCTGCACCAAAAAACATACCAAACAGGAGTAAACCTGTTAGCGCTCCTTTTTTCATAATAACTCCTTTGTATTTTTCTGAAGTCTTATTATATCATACAAATTCGATTTTTCCGAACGATTCGTATTAAAAAATCCAGCAATAACTGGATTTACATGTATGTCAAAATAATTGTATGCTACAGTAAGTCTTCAATCAAACTATCCACTTCGTCTTTCACTTCCTCTTTCGGTGTGATTTCAGTTACGATAATCCCAGCCACAGCTCGTTCTACCAAGCTTTCAACATCCATACGGGCTTCGTATTGCTCGACATTTTTAATTTTAGGGTTGGTTTTTGGACGGTCAGGGGCAAAGATAGTACAGCAATCCTCAAATGGCTGGATGGAAATGTCAAATGTATCAATTTCTTGAGCAATATCAATGATTTCCAACTTGTCCATGGTAACGACTGGACGGATAACAGGTGTATTTATCACCGCATTGATAGCCTGCATGGATTCCAAGGTTTGACTGGCCACTTGTCCTAGACTTTCACCATTAATAATAACCATGGCACCACGCTCTTCCCGTACTCGGTCTGTAATCCGCATCATGAAGCGACGTGTCAAGGTCATCAAATAAGCTTCAGGTGCCTTTTCCTTGATTTCTTCTTGAATTTCTGTAAACGGCACTTCGATAAAGGTGATATTACCACCAAAGGCAGTCAATTTACGAGTCAAATCATGGGCCTTTTTAAGTGCACCTGGGCTAGTATAAGGCGGACTTGCAAAGTGCAGGGCTTCGATTTCAACCCCACGTTTAAGTGCTAAATAGCCCGCAACAGGCGAATCAATACCACCTGATAGCATCAGCGTACCCTTGCCAGATGTACCAACTGGAAGACCGCCCGCTCCCTTGATTTCTTCATGGGAAATATAAGCAGCGTCAGGACGAATTTCCACTCGCAAGGTAATATCTGGTGACTTCATTTGCACTTGCACATTTGGAATGGCTGTAAAAACCGCATCTCCAAGGACTTGGTTAAGGTCACGGCTGTCCAGTTCAAAACTGTGGTCGCTTCGACGTGCCGCAATCTTGAATGTCATCCCTTCCTTGTAAATAGACTGCATAATCTCCACAACTGCCTCTTTCAAGGCCGGAACAGACTTTTCAATCTTATAAGATGGTGCGAAATTTTGGATCCCAAAAATCTTCTTCAAAGAAGCTGAGACTTCCTGATAATCTGCCCCGTTCAAATAGACATGACCACGGTCACGGTCAAAATAAACCGTCACTTCTGGGTAAACAGAAAGGACATGCTTGATATTATTGCGGAGTTTGTTAACAAACCGCATCTTGTTTTTCCCTTTAGTTGACAATTCGCCATAGCGAATCATAATTTCTGAATAGTTCAATAGTCTACTGCCTACTTCCTATAATATTTTTAAGTTCTGAAACCATCAACTCCGGTTTCTCTGAATCAATTTGAATAATTTTATCTTCATCCAAACGATGAGAAGTATTTGAAAAAGAGAGGATAACCTTATTGTATTCTAATGCTTTACTAATTATTTCATCTACTTCTCTACCATGATTGATATCTAAGTAACAATCTGCTTGCTTCAGTAATATATCCAAACTATAATCTGCATACACCAATGGATAAAGTTGACAGTTGGAAAATTTGCGTCCTAATTGTTCCAAACTTGAAGAGATACAGGTTGGAGCAGCTATATGAAAATCCATCTCCGGTAAATGTTCCAACAGATACTCAATATGCTCAATCCTATCTGATACTGTAAGGATAAAAGCATGTGTACTGGCTTGTTCTCTTTTCTTTATAACTAAATTCTTTTGACCATATACCAAAGAATCATTTGGAACATCTTTTGTAACAACAGTCCCTGCACCGATGATTACATTATCTCCAATGGTGACTCCTTTTGTAATCACACAGTTCGCTCCAATCCAGGAATTTTTGCCAATTACAACTGGAGCAACTGTAGAAGACAACCTGCCAATATGGTAAGCAGAATAAGAATGATCAAAGTCAAAAATTCGCACACCATCTCCTAGCATAGTATTTTCACCAATCTCAATCGAGTGAAAACAACGGATATTCGAATAGTTGTTGATATAAACATTGTCACCCAATGTTAAAGACGCACCATTATTGACTTCAATACTGATAAAATTACGCAAAACAACATTATTTCCAACTGAGAGTTTCCCAACTGGCGAAAGCTGAAAATCATAAAAACTTCCTTTTTTGATTAACTTTGATTCCGAAAGAACATCCGTCATCAGTTGCTACCTTACTTTCTGTGTGTTTTGATAAATTTGTTTGAAAATCGTGAGGAATTGTTCGATTTGCCCCATATCATTATCATCATCCAAGCTGATACGGACGGCAGTTTGAGCCAACTTCTGCGGAACACCCATAGCAATTAGTGTTCCAGCTGGTTTTCCAGCCTTGGACGAGCAGGCCGAGGTTGTCGAAATGTAAATCTGGTGGTCTTCAAAGGCATGGACGATAACTTCACCACGGATATTTTTAATCCCGAAAGTTACGATGCTTGGCACAAAGTCATCTATTCCAGAAAAAACTGTCACATCGTCGTATTTGCCCAATTCATCTACCAGAATCTGCTTCATGGCTACAAGTCGCTTCTGGCTGTCTGTCGCCTTGTCCAAGGTCAAGCGGAGCGCCTTAGCCGTTGCTGCGATACCTGCCACATTTTCAGTTGTTGAGCGTTTGTCGCTTTCCTGTCCTCCTCCTGTCAATAGCGGAGCGATTTTCTTGCCTGACTTGACATAGACGAAACCTACTCCTCTGACGGAGTGGAATTTGTGACCTGAAAAACTGGCAAAATCAACTCGGTCTGTCAAATACCGTTCCGTCGGCACCTTGCCGATAGCCTGCACAGCATCCACATGGAAGGAAATGGTTGGCTTATCAGCTAAAAGCTGGGAAATTTCCTGAATGGGCTGAATAGCACCAATTTCATTATTGACGGCCATGATAGAAACCAGTGTGGTATCTGGACGAATCAAGCTTTCTAAGGCTGAAACATCAACAAAACCTTGGGCATTGACCGGAGCCAAATCCACCTCAAAACCTTGCGTTTTGAGCCAAAGTGCAGACTCTTTTACCGCTGGATGCTCAATAGCTGACACGATGATGTGCTTGCCCAGATGTGCCTTTTCAAATGCTACTCCCTTGATGACCCAGTTGTCACCTTCCGTACCACCTGAGGTGAAAAAGATTTCTTTGCTATCCTGGCCAAGCAAGTCTGCGATTTGCTTGCGGGAAGCTTCTAAAATCCGTGTTGCCTGACTGCCTAAACTATGGAGGCTAGAGGGGTTTCCCCAGATTTTTGTCGCCACTTCCGTATAGGTCTTGAGAACTTCTGGATAGACCTGTGTCGTTGCCGCATTATCAAAATAGATCATTTTTTATATTCCTTTTATTGCAATAGTCCTATTTTATCATGTTTTTATGCCTTTCGGCAATCTTTAAGATAGTTTTAAACTTCCTATCTTAAACTAAAGGTGGAGGTACATCATGAATACACGTAAGAATACAAATAAAAAACCGGCTGGTTTAACTAATTTTCAAAAATATTTAACCTTTATCGGGTCTATTTTAGGGATTATCACTGCCTGCATCACTATCTACACCTTTACAGCAAAACCTGCAACATCCTCAACATCTCCAAGTACTACCATTTCATCATCCAGCGACACTAGCCCCAGCCAATCATCCAGCGACAATCCGTTAACAGAAGTACAAGATTTAACAAGTTCAAGCTCCGAAACAACATCCTCAACCCAAACCGAGACCAGCTCTTCAGTAGAGTCTACTGCCTCTTCCTCGTCTACAGAAACGTCTGTTACCCAAGCTTCGGAGACAAGGACAGAAACCAGTACTGATACAGAGGTAACTAGTGGGGCATCCGAAACGACTTCTAATCAATAGCACAAAAATATTTGTTTTACTTTCTTGGATTTGATATACTAATTTCAGGAGGTGTGCAATATGAAATACGTCATTCTAAAAACGCCGATTTTCGTTTGGCTACTGATTTTTGCACTTATACAAGTCTTCGCCTTATCGTCATTTTTACCAGAACCATTTGATACTCGTTCATTGCTCCCCATGGGAGTATTAACCGGCTGTTCAATCAGGGTTCCCAGTGAAGTTAAAGACCAGGATGGCCAGTATGCTCCATTTAAGTACTTATGGTGGGTGATACTAGGATGGACTGTAATCGGTATTCTATTTGGTATCACTATAAAAGCACCACTAGAATTGCACATTGCCCTGATTGTACATGCAATCGCAGGAGGAATAGGCTACCGCCTTATTGAACGTTATGCAGTTTATCGCTATCATTATTTACAAACTAAAAAGAAAGGCTAACCCTTTCTTTTCAGAATGAAGACAAACATCTCGCTTGATGTTTGTCTTTTTCTGTTTATTGGTCTGATAGTCCGTCTTTTTGCCAGAATAGTGGCTATTTGGACAAAATAAAAAGGCTTCCCTGTCCTCATTTTTAC